>CACWUI010000020.1 GCA_902764045.1 uncultured Lachnospiraceae bacterium | reverse complement strand
CTTTCTTCGTCTGATGCATCTCCGGGTCTCGGCTGTTCTCTTCGTTCTTAGTAGATTTGGGTGCATCGATGATGGTTGCATCCACAATGGTTCCGCCGTGCATAATACGGCCGTGTTCTTCCATGAAAGACTTCACAGCTTCAAAATAACGCTGAGCCAAGCCGTTCTCCACGATGATTTTTCTGAATTTGCACAGCGTCGTTGCGTCCGGCACGCTTTCTTCCAGAAAGTCCAGATGCATGAATTTCCGCATGGCATAGCTGTCGTAGATCGCATCTTCCAGTGCTTCATCGGAAAGATTGTACCAAGTCTGGAGTAGATACATCCGAAACATCGTTTCGATCCCACGTGCTTTGCGCCCACGCTGATTGTGGTAGTAGTAAGGCTCAATCATCGCCACCACTTCATCCCACGGCGTGATCTCATCCATGCACTCAAGAAACTCTTCCCGCTTGGTCTTACGCTTACGATTGCTGTACTCTACATCTGTGAAATTCGTTTGTCCTTTCATGACCTCACCCCAAACTTATTTTACCAAAGTTTAAGCGCTCAGTCATCTATTAATCATTGTTTACCTAAAAACTATTTCCTGTGCTTAAGCTTGGTGAAGAGCCGCGGCAGATGCTCCCCGCACCAGGCCACAAGCCGGAAAACGAAGAGGTTCAGGCCCACAAGCCGGCTGCGCAGCACCGCGCAGAGCAGATTGACGGGCAGGCCTCCTGCGCAGGCGCGGCAGCGGCGCTGCACCCGGGGGTCGTTTACGATCTGAGAGACGACTGTCCGCTTTTCCGCTTTTGTCAGGCGGCAGGAGCGGGCATAGAGGGTGGTCATGGATGAGGCATTCATACCCAGAAGCTTTGCTGCTGTGGCCGCATCAAGCTGTGTGCCGGTGGCCGCTGCATTTATCAGGGGCATGGATGATTTCAGGGCGGATGCCGCAGAGGTGTCTATACCTGCAGAATACTGAGGGTTAGTCATCACCGTTCCGGTGAGAAAATCCAGGAATTCCGGAAGGGATAAAGCCACATCCTGAACGCCGTTTAACATACCGTAAAGGGTGTACACACCATAGGCCTGTTCTGCAGTCATGCCCAGAGCCGCTGCCATACGGTCCGCAGGCAGTTTTTGTCCTGACGCCGCAAGCTTTGCCAGGGCAGAGGCGCCGGAGAGCTGTGCCAGAGAATCGGATGTGAACATGCCTGCAAATTGAGGGTTGGCCGCTACATCGGTCTGAAGATAATCCAACAGTTTATTTATATCCATGGTATAACTTCCTGCCGCAGGAAGACCGTAGTAAAGGCTTACCAGCATTTCTGCCTGTGACGCATCCATGGAAAGCTCCGTAGCGATCTGCCCGGGAGTTTGTGGTGTGGTGATATGAGCCGTATCTGTGTAGGGCTTCATTTTGTCAATTTCTGAAAAGTCAGTAGTATCCGTATAAGAGGAAATTGTCTCATCATTTGCCACGTCTTCCTGTATAAATGTAACAAATTCCCTGAGGGTCATTTTTCCCGGCGTATAGTCCGGCTGCTTTGAGAAGTAGTACATATACATGAGGCGTATATCATCCACGGACATTTCGTCAGAGTCTTTTTCCTCATCCGTGGCAAGGCTTCTTAAATAGTCGGAAAGGTCTTTGTATGAGCGTGGCAGGGTAAGTGCTTCTTTATCAGAGAGTTTAACCATGGAAACGATATTTTCCTTTATGTCATCGTCCATATCATCAGCATATTTCTCTTTTGTAAGCAGATCATCATTTATGTATGTAAAGAGATCGGCTATTTTTATGGAAGGGGCCTCACCGTTTTTGAAATAATCATAATACATAAGACGCATATCCGACACATCCATATCCACGTCTGAGTCCATGTCGCCAAGGAAATCCAGCATATCCTCAGGATCACGTTTTTTGCCCAGAGTGGATTCGAAGCTGGCTGTGGAGGATACTCCCGGGATCTTTTCTATCTCCTCCTGAAGGGAGATTACATTTGCAGCGTCTTTGTTATTGTAGAGGACCACAAGCCTGTTGTTTTCGGGAAAGGTCTTGGCTATGGTGCGGTCAGGGGTGCCGTCAAATGAGATGGGGGTAAGGCGCTGTAAAAAGAAGAAGAGGATGAACAATCCCGCAAAGATAGCAGGGAGGGCGTAGCGAAGCTTACTGCTGAAAGTCGCAAGCCAGCCCATGGGGATCTTCGGTGAGGGCTTCTTCGTTTTTGTAAGGATCTTATCTGAAAAGATTATAAATGCCGGCAGCATGGTAAAAATGCAGAGCAGGCTGCAGGCTACGCCCTTTGCCAGAACGATGCCTAAGTCTGTGCCGATCTTATACTGCATGAAGCAGAGCATAAGAAGTCCCACAAAAGTAGTAAGGGCGCTGCTCAGTATAGAAGGGAATGCTGAGGAAAAAGCGTCTGTCATGGCGCTTATCTTATCATCATTTTCCGCCCGTTTCTGCCGGTAACGGTTCATCAGTATCACAGAATAATCCAGTGAGAGAACAAGCTGCAGCACTGAGGCAATGGCGTGGGTTGTATTGGAAACAGAGGGCAGGAAGAAATTGGTGCCCATATTTACAAGGATTGATAAGCCGATCACGGTCAGAACGATAATGGGTTCAAACCAGGAGCCGCTCATTATGAACATTATTACTATCAGCACTACGGCGACCGAAATAATAAGATAAGGGGCAAGAGACACCTCATCGCTTAAGTTTTCCACTACCGGGTCATATTCTTTATAGTTTTGGGCCAGCTCCTTTTCTATGGCTGTTTCCTGCGGGGTTCCGTAGTCGTATTCCGTGGATATTTCGTAAAGGGTGTAATTGTCTTTGTTGTACTCGTCATCGTCTGTCTTGTAGGAAATGCTACTGACATTTTCCATGTCTTTGATCTGTTTCTTTATCTCTGTTTTTTTGTCAGCGGGTACGTCCTTAAGCATAAGGCGGATGTAGTATTCGTCCTCATTGTCCGGGAATTCCTTATCCATAAGGTCCAGACCCTGCTTCATCGGAGAGGAGTCGGAAAGGTACTTTGTCATGTCTTTGTTTATATTTACATGAGGCATTAAAAAAGCACACAGACCCGTAAAGGCCAGTATTGCGATAAGTATGGGGATACGGAATCGTATCATAAATGCCGCAAATTTTGACATGGCAGGTTCCTCTTATAGACATTTTTCTTAATAAATATTATACTTTAAACAACCATAAAAGCAACAGACTGTTTATTTTAAAAAGATGTGTAGTAAACAAAGCATGATGTTTTGGTGTTGAGTAAACATTTATGGACAATGTGTTGAAAAGGAGTACATATGGAAAATCAAAGAGTGCGGATCACAAAAATGCTTCTTAAGGAATCTCTTATAAAGCTGCTTTATGAAAAATCGATAGACAAGATTACGGTTAGGGAACTCTGCGAATCGGCAGGTATAAACCGTTCCACATTTTATAAGCATTACGGCAGCCAGTTTGATGTGTACGCCGAGATCGAACAGGACTTTTTCACGGCGGCCCTGGAGATGCTTACATTTGAAAAGGAAAAAGGCAGGACGGGAATATGCAGGTTTTTGGAATTCCTGAAAGAGAGGAAGGAAGAGATTTACGTGATCATAGTGTTGAATGCGGATGCGGATTTCGTCCACCGGATATTCGACATGCCTGCGTTGCGGTATTTTGCTGAGCAAAATTACGATGACAGATTTACAGAAAGACAAAATGAGTATATGAGGATCTATGAGTATAACGGAGGATTTGCGCTGATAAGAGAATGGGTGGCTTCCGGATGCGTGGAAGAGCCGGCGCAGATAGAAGAACTGCTGCTTCACCTTTCGGATTACGGGAAAGGGTGATCAGATTACAGGAGAAGCCGGGGCAGTAAGTTAATTGTCGAAAAGCGCTGTTTGAGGTAATTTGACGCTTGAAAAAAGGGGCCTGATCAAATAGCAAGCCCCTTTTGTTATGCTTTGATAAAGTCTTCCCGGTCGTTTCTTAAAGCCTCCGCATCCCGCTTTCCGTTGGGATGGACCGGCATTGCCTCCCGGATCTTGTAGTAATCCGGGATCATATATTCGGGAAGTTCAGATTTGAGCTGAAGATCGATCTTTCGTA
Organism: uncultured Lachnospiraceae bacterium; assembly: GCA_902764045.1. Lineage (GTDB taxonomy): Bacteria > Bacillota > Clostridia > Lachnospirales > Lachnospiraceae > UBA4285. Next base: position 23,194 of record CACWUI010000020.1, on the reverse strand, counting down.
TTATCGATCCGGGATCTTCGGTGCCGGTCTTAAATACGATATGCGCCACAAGACGGGTCTTTCCGTCTTCTTTTATATCCACGACTTTGCACTGGTTGACGGTCTCTTCATCAATGATAACGTCTTCTATGTCAAATAAGTATACGGTTTCGCCGTTCTCACGCTTATAAGAGTCCGTAGCTCTTCCCAGGACAAACACCTCGCCGTCCTCGTCCACATAACCTATATCACCTGTACAGCCCCAGGTGATGCCGTCTTTATCGGTCCAAAAGTATTTTTCGGTAGCCTCCGGGTTCTTATAATATCCCTTCATATGTGAGGGTGAGCAGACGCGGATCTCGCCGTGCTCTCCGTATTTGAGTTCTTCATTTGTCTTTATATCAAAGGCGCTGACGATGGAATTCAGTATGGGATAGCCGGCACTGCCGAGCTTAGTCTTATAGCCCTCCGCCTCAATGGTACCGGTCACCTCGCTTCCCAGCTCGCACATTCCGTAGCCTTTTATAAGATCAACTTTACAGCCATGGGAATGGAAGAACTCATTTATCATGACCTCATCTTTTTTGGAGATCTTCTCACCGCCGGTAGCAGGATAGATCATATTTGACAGATCTATATCCTTTGTCTCCTCTGATGTGCACACATAAATCCAAAGACTGGTGGCCGTAAGAGCGGCAGTGGGCTTATATTTTTTGAGATCCTTTGCAAAGCTTTCCTTGCTGAACTGCGGCTCGGGGATCACGCAGACCCCGTGAGCCAGCGGCATGAGAATGGACAGTACTATACCGGTGGAAAACCATACGGGGATCATAGACAAGAATGTATCAGATCTCCTCTCATAGAAAACATCCCTTTTGTGATTGTGGATAATGGCATTTATACCGTCATTGGTAAGAAGGATACCTTTTGATGCACCGGTAGAACCGGAGGAATATACCATGACTACCGGGGTGTCTTTTTCGTATGGAGAATCAAGCTCTCCCGTAAAGTCTGCACCCATTTCCGCAAATTCGTTATAAGAAAAGATAGTCTTATTATGTACCGTCTTTAAAAGCTTTCTGGCCTTGCTCTTCATATAAAGAAGCTTTGAAGCCAGGGCAGGCACAGAGTTGGTGACAGGGATTATGACAACGTTATTTACACAGAGCTCAGGAATGGAGTCTTCAATATACTGGTATATCTCGTCTAAGATAAAGATCCAGTCAGCGTTGGTCTCATTTATCCTGTCTCTGATCTGCTCCTTTGAAAAAAGAGGATTGATAAAATTGGCTATGGCGCCGATACGGCTGCAGGCCAGAACGATATATATCGCCTCAGGCACGCCTGCCGTGCACAGAGTTACACAGTCTCCCCGTTTTATACCGATCTTTCGCAGGGATCTTGTACATTTGTCAACGAATGAAAACAACTTCTCAAAGCTGATCTTGTTTCCGAAATAATTCAATGCATTATTTTTTGCATAGTCCTTATTATTGTTATAGATGCTCTCAAAAACCGTGCATCTCGGCATGGGATCCTTCAGATCTTCTTCGTTAAAAAATTTAAGCCAGGGCTTGTCTTTGGATGGATATCCTGTTTGTGTCTGTGTCAAAATGCTTCCCCTCTCGCATGATTATTATATGTAGTTTATTCTACGGTATTTTATGTGATCCAACAAGTGACAGCTGTCTCGAATGTGATAAAATAAGCATAAAAAAAAAAAAAAAAACGGAGGTCAAAATGAAAGTTATTATTTTAAACGGAAGTCCCCGTACAGAGGGAAATACAGCTATAGCATTAAAGGAACTCAGCAAGACATTTGAGGCCGAGGGAGTGGAGACGGAGACAGTGCAGGTCGGAGATCAGGCCATCAGAGGATGTGTGGCCTGTGGTGCCTGTGCAGATCTGGGTAAATGCGTATTTGATGATGTGGTGAATGAACTGGCAGACAAATTTAAGGAGGCAGACGGACTTATAGTGGCATCTCCGGTGTACTATGCATCGGCCAATGCCACTCTGATAGCCTGTCTTGACCGTCTTTTCTACAGTGGCAAGTTTGACAAGACCATGAAGGTCGGAGCAAGCGTGGTGGTGGCAAGACGGGGAGGGTGTTCCGCTACGTTCGATGAATTAAACAAATACTTTACCATATGCGGGATGCCTGTCTGTTCCAGCCAGTACTGGAACAGCGTACATGGCCGCGTTCCCGGAGATGCGGCTAAGGATGCAGAGGGCTTGCAGACCATGAGAACACTTGCAAGAAACATGGCGTTTCTTATGAAGAGCATTGCCTTGGGAAAAGAAAAGTACGGGGTGCCGGAGAAGGAAGACTGGCAGCCGACGCATTTCATACGGTAAAAAACTGATTATGATAAAATTTATAAAAAGACGGCAATGAACAGACGGGAGGTGTGTTGATCTATGGCTGAGACAAAAGACATTTCGGAAATGATCAAAATGCGCAGAAGCGTACGTACATTTGATAAAAATGATCTCAAAGAAGAAGACCTTGCGCAGATCAAAGAGTTCATAAAAAATGTTAAAAATCCTTATGATATCCCTGTGGAATTCCGCCTTCTTGATCCCGTGGAACATGGTTTAAAGTCAAAGGTATTAAAGGGGGAGGAGTTATATATAGGTGCAAAGGTAAAGCGCGTCCCTCATTTTGAAGAAGCCTTTGGATACAGCTTTGAAGCGATGGTCTTATTTGCACGATCCTTGGGTGTAGGTACGGTGTGGATCGCAAGTACCATGAACAGGGATGCATTTGAAAAAGCCATGGAGCTTGGGGATGATGAGATAATGCCATGTGTATCGCCCCTGGGGTATCCGTCTGACAAGATGTCTGTGGTAGAGACGGTGATGAGAAAGACAATGGGTGCAGATAAAAGACGGGGTAGGGAAGAGATTGTATTTGAAAAAGAATTCGGAAATTCTTTTAATAGTTGTGAAGACAAGCTTCTCGAAAATGCTTTGGAGATGGTGCGTCTTGCCCCGTCAGCCAAAAATATGCAGCCATGGCGAATGATCATTTCAGATAATGCAGTTCATTTTTATGAGAAAAAGAATCCGGGATTTGACAGAAAAGAAGCGGGGGATATTCAAAAGATTGACATAGGAATAGCCATGTATCATTTTGCAAAGGCTATGGAAGGTGGCGGCAGAGTTGTGACATTAAATACAGATGATCCGGGTCTGAGCATTCCGGAGGATGTGGTGTATGTTTCCACATATTCGTGGTAAAAGTGTGATGAGGTACAAATGAAGAAAAAGCAGATTTACGAAGGTATAGTTACTGACAGGGTGGACTTTCAGGATAAGGCAAAGGTGAAAGTTGTTAATGCGCCTGATGATGAGGATAACGGGACTGTTGTCACAGTGAAAAATGCCATCCCGGGGCAGAAAATAGAGTTCAGGTTAAAGAAGCAGGGAAAGGGAGATATTGTACGCGTATTGGAAAAGTCGCCTCATGAAACGTCACAGGTCTGTCCTGTTTTCGGTGAGTGCGGGGGATGCACATACAGTTCAATGGAGTATGATGCCCAGCTGACCATGAAGCTGGATATGGTAAAAAGACTTATGTTAAATAAGGCTTCAAGCGGGCAAGGGGGAAGTGGCGAAGAGTCGGAAGAAACCGTTTTCTGTATTGATGAGAAAGATATAGAGGGCATTTTTGCATCCCCGTTGAACAAAGGATACCGTAATAAAATGGAGTATTCCTTTGGTGATATGGAAAAAGGCGGAGAGCTTACCCTTGGACTTCACAGGCGTGGAAGCCGTTTTGATGTGATAAATGCTGACAGATGCATCCTTGTGCATGAAGATTTTAATAAGATAGTCGGAATGATACGCAAATTCTTTGTGGAAAAGAAAACGCCTTATTTTCATAAGATGGACGGGGAAGGCTATCTTCGTCATCTGGTACTGAGAAGAAGTGAGGCGACGGGAGAGATACTGGTAAATCTGGTGACTACATCAGCGATGGATGAGGATGTAGAGGCGGAACTTTTGCAGGAATTTACAAATATAATTCAGTCGCTTGGTTTGATGGGAACAATAGCCGGAATAATCCACACTGTAAATGACAGCATCGCAGACGTGGTAAAGGACGAGGGTACGAGCGTGCTGTACGGTAAGGATTATATAACCGAAAAGATTCTGGGGCTGGAGTTTAAGATAACGCCATTTTCATTTTTCCAGACCAACTCCAAGGGAGCAGAGGTGCTTTACGGAAAGGCGAGGGAGTATGCACTCTCAGGCGGGATTTCCAAGTCAAATGAGCAGATCCGAGATGGCGGAGATACTGATTCTGAAGGTTGTTGTAAAGGAGAAGAGGCAAAGCCTGTGATATTTGACCTTTACAGCGGAACCGGAACCATTGCCCAGATAATGGCACCGGTTGCCAAAAGGGTTATCGGAGTGGAGATAGTGGAAGAGGCAGTGGAAGCCGCAAGGGAAAATGCTGCGCTAAACGGACTGGATAACTGCGAGTTCATAGCCGGTGATGTGCTTAAGGTGTTGGATGATATAGAGGAAAGACCTGATTTTATCATACTTGATCCTCCCAGAGATGGGGTGCATCCCAAGGCATTATCAAAGATACTTGATTACGGTGTGGAGAATATACTGTATATATCCTGTAAACCAACATCCCTGGCAAGGGACTTAGAGGTATGCGGTGAGGCAGGGTACAGAGTCGATAGAATGTGTTGTGTGGATATGTTTCCGGGGACGGGGCATGTGGAGACGGTCGTTCTACTGTCGGGATCAAAGACAACAGATTGTCTCTCCGGGTGAAATATATAAAAATCGGCAACAGGAGAATGATAGTGAAATATGACAACATAAAAAAAGCCATATTCTTAAACCGCCCTAACAGATTTATCGCTGAGGTGGAAGTTGACGGGAAGCGGGAAACAGTTCATGTGAAAAACACGGGACGTTGTAAAGAACTCCTTATCCCCGGCTGTGAGGTGTGGCTGACGGAGCCGGTGACACCGGGAAGAAAGACAAGGTATGATCTGGTTGCGGTGCGAAAGGGTACCGGTGTGCTTTTTAATATTGACAGTCAGGCTCCCAACAAGGTGGCAAGGGAGTGGCTGGAGACACAGGAGTTTGAAACTATAATCCCTGAAAAAAAATATGGTGATTCCCGAATCGATTTTTATATGGAAAAAACCGATAAAGCCGGAAACAAGTTAAAATATCTTATGGAAGTCAAAGGATGCACCTTGGAAATAGACGGAGTCGGATATTTCCCTGACGCTCCCACAGACCGGGGAGTCAGGCACATAAGAGAACTTATAAGGGCAGTGCAGGAGGGATATCGTTCAATACTTACCTTTGTTATACAGATGGATGATGTAAGAGAGGTAAGACCCAATATACAGACCCATCCGGAATTCGGTACCGCCTGGGAGGAGGCTGTGGCAGCGGGAGTAGAAATCAGGTTTCTTACATGTCATGTTGAACCGGATGAGTGCGTGGTCAGGGCTCAGTGACAATAAAAGTCGGTGACGGTTTTCCGACGACCGGTTTTATTCCCACATATCCGTATAAAAAAACATCAAAGCAGCCCATGTATACACCGAGTAAAAATGTCCCCTGTCATCAATGCCTTTTTTTAATATCTGTCCGGCCTGCTCTTTGGTCAAAAGAGCAAAACCGTCAACTCGTCAGTCATTCCTGGAGTGCTGAAAAGAAGCGGATTGATAACAGAAAGCCTGTCCCTGGAGGTATCGATCCGGATTCCCGTTTCTTCGAGGATCTCCCTTTTTGCTGTTTCCAAAACAGGATATTCAAATGCTTTATCGGATTCATCAATAAGCCCTGCAGGCACCCCGAGGATAAATCTTCCGGCGGGGTATCTGTATTCATAAGACAAAAGAAGTTTTGGTTCGTCACCGTCATTGTCGATGATCACTACACAGCTTACCGCATCGGGCAGCATTTTCTTAAATTCGTCTTCAGTCTTTATGGCAACAAGTTCATCAAGGCTTCTTCTTGTTGCATCTAAGTAATGTCTTCCTTCGTCATATTGCAGGTCGTACACTTTGATGAATTTTTTGTCCAGTACCTGCTCGACCATATCTTTTGAAATCTTATAACCACTCATTTTTTTCGTCCTTTCTAAAGATCGTTCTCTTATTTTATCACAAACCGTATTTTTGATTGACTTTATATAACAGGTCGAATATAACAATAATATGAAATGTACAAAAGAATTACAGCAGATACTTTAAAGAAGGTGATCTCATGATAACAGGCGCATGTATGGTGCCTCATCCTCCCATAATTCTTCCTGAGGTGGGGCGCGGCGAAGAGAAAAAAATCTCAAAAACCACGGAAGGCTTTATGAAGGCTGCCAAAATGATATCAGACCTAAAGCCGGATACCATAATCATTTCTTCCCCTCACAGCACCATGTACAGGGATTATTTTCATATCTCTCCGGGAGAGACCGCTTCCGGTGATATGGGGCTTTTCAGGGCGCCGGGGGTAAGGGTTAATGTGCGTTACGACACGGAGCTGGTTCAACTTATCGGTAATACCGCAGCAAAGGCGGGTTTCCCCGCAGGGACTGAAGGCGAAAAAGAGCCGGAGCTTGATCACGGTGTGATGGTGCCATTATATTTCGTAAATAAGTTATACAAGGATTACAGGCTTGTGCGAACAGGGCTGTCAGGGTTTTCCCTGAAGAAACACATGGAGTTTGGTAAGATCATGAGAGAGGCGGCTGAAAGCTCCGGGCACAGGGTTTTCTATATTGCAAGCGGAGACCTGTCTCACAGATTAAAGCCTGACGGTCCCTACGGATTTGATGCGGACGGGCCTGTGTATGATGACCGGATCATGGATGTTATGGGGAGCGGCAGGTTTGATGAGCTCACCGGTTTTCCGGATGATCTGCTGGAAAATGCGGCAGAGTGCGGACACAGAAGCTTTTGCATAATGGCGGGATTTTTGGAAGGAAGCAATGTAAAGGCAAATGCTGTCAGCCATGAAGATGTATTTGGTGTAGGATATGGCATTTGCACATATGAGATGCAGTGAAAGGAGAAATGACATGGAAGATGATTATGTAAAGCTGGCGAGAGCATCACTTACTTCGTATATAATGACAGGGAAAAAGCTTGAGCTACCGGATAAGCTTACCCCGGAAATGCTTGAAAGGAAAGCCGGAGCCTTTGTTTCTCTGCACAAAGGCGGGAATTTAAGAGGCTGCATAGGAACCATTGCCCCAACTCAGGAAAATGTGGCGCTTGAGATCATGGAAAATGCCATAAGTGCATCCACAAGAGACCCCAGATTTCCGGAAGTAAGAGAGGATGAAATAGGCGACCTGGAGATAAGCGTGGATGTCTTGGGACCTACGGAAAAAATCCGTGATAAGTCCGAACTGGATGTGAAAAGATACGGGGTAGTGGTCACAAAGGGCTGGAAACGGGGACTTCTACTGCCGAACCTGGATGGAGTGGACACGGTTGATTATCAGCTTTCCATTGCAAAGCAAAAGGCAGGGATAGACCCTGAGGACGAGGATGTGGAGCTGGAAAGATTTGAGGTTGTGAGGCATTTCTAATGGCCAAGTGTAATATTTGCTTCAGAAAATGTAATATACCCGGGGGGAAGACCGGCTGGTGCAGAGCGCGGGGAAACATAGATGGTAAAGTTGTGCCGTTAAATTACGGCGTAGTCACGGGACTTGCCCTTGACCCCATAGAAAAAAAGCCTTTAAAGAGATTCTTCCCGGGAAGCAATATCCTGTCTGTGGGAAGTTTCGGCTGCAATTTGGATTGCCCCTTTTGTCAGAATTTCGAGATAGCAAGGGGCTATGCCGATGCAGATGAGGTTTGCTATAAAGACGATAATGGTATACATATTTTAGATACAAAAAATATCCTGCCGGAGGAGATCGCAGAGCTTGCCGCGGATCTCCGTGACAGAGGAAATATAGGTGTGGCATTTACATACAATGAACCCCTGGTATCTTACGAATATGTATTAGATACCGCAAAGCTTATAAGAGCAAAAGGCATGAAGACCGTGCTTGTCTCAAACGGCTGTGTAAATGAAGATATAGCACAAAATGTGATCCCCTGGATGGATGCGGCAAATATTGACTTAAAGTGCTTCTCTGAGGAAGGCTGTAAAAATTTTCTCGGGGGAGATCTTGAACTCACAAAAAGATTTATCGAAATGGCGGCAGGGCGTCTGCATCTGGAGATAACCACTCTTATTATTCCGGGCTTTAATGATTCGGAGGATGATATGCGAAAAGAGGCGGAATGGATCGCCGGATTAGATAGTGGTAAGGGGAGGGATATACCACTGCATATAAGCAGATTTTTCCCGCGCCACAGGTTGACAGACAGACCTGCCACGGAATCGGAGATCATTTACTGGCTGGCGGATGTAGCGGGGGAGTATCTGAAGTTTGTGTACACAGGAAATTTGTAAAAAGGAGATAAAAATATGGGATTTTTATTTGTTGCGCTCGGCGGGGCGGCCGGAGCTGTGGGGAGGTATGCCATCAGTTTGATCCCCTGCAGGACCGGATTTCCTACATTAACGTTCATAACAAATGTGATAGGAGCAATACTTATCGGTTTTATAGTGGGAGTGGCGGAAAGTAAAGAAAATATGTCGCCCAATGGAGTGCTGTTTTTAAAGACGGGATTGTGTGGTGGGTTTACCACGTTTTCCACATTTTCTCTTGAAACATATAACCTGTTCCACAATAAAGATTATGTGACCGGTGGGGTGTATGCTGCACTGAGCGTTGTGTGTTGTGTGTTCGGAATATTTTGCGGTTGGAAACTGGCTATGCTTGTGAGAGGATGAGACATGAAAAAAGCCTCCTTGCTTTAAAGTAAAAAATGGTATAAAATCAAATCAGACTTTGGATTTTAACCAATTTGGAGGATTTATGGAATACAGACATCGCGAATTAGAAAGAAAATTTTCAGAAGCAAGTCTCTTTTTTAAAGCAGTTCTGGTTACAGGCGCAAGACAGGTGGGAAAATCCACAATGCTTAAACATCTGGCCAAAAATGAAAACAGAACCATAGTCACAATGGATAATGAAATGGACCGTGAGCTGGCCAAGAATGATCCCGGACTTTTTTTTCAGACATATAAACCCCCTATCCTTATAGACGAGATACAAAAGGCGCCACAACTTTTGGAGCACATAAAGATCATGTGCGATGAAAGAGACGAAAGGGGAAGGTTCTGGCTTACGGGCTCTCAAAGAAAAAAGCTTATGGAAAAAGCGCAGGATACGCTGGCGGGAAGACTCGGCATATTGAGGCTGTATGGTCTTTCCCAGAGGGAAAAGGCGGGAGTTCTAGATCCTGTTGCCTTGGACTTTTCCATTGGATCCCTGAGGAAATGCCTGAAAATAATATCATTAATGTATTCAGGCATATATGGGAAGGCGGTTTTGTAGATGTAATGACCGCAACAAATGAAATGGCTCAGACATATTATCAGTCTTATATAGATAATTATCTGATCGCAGATGCCGTAAATGATGAGGGTATATCTGATGTGGAAGGCTTTCGCCGGTTTATCCGTGCCTGCGCTGCACTTACCGGAAACCTTGTAAACTACAGGACCCTGGGAGAGGCAGCCGGAGTTTCCGATGTGACCGCAAAAAAATGGCTTGGTATTCTTCAGGATATGGATGTTATTTATCTGCTTGAACCATATTCCAATAACGAGCTGCAACGAATGATAAAGTCTCCCAAGCTTTATTTTTGTGATACAGGCTTGTGTGCATATCTGACAAGATGGCTTACGCCGGATTCCTTAAGAGAAGGGGCGGCCGGCGGGCATTTCTTTGAAAATTACGTAGTAATGGAATTGGTTAAGAATTATGCCTATGCAAGAGATTCTGCTGTTTTAAGCTTTTACAGAGATATTAAAGCCAAAGAGATCGATGTTTTCATTGAAGAAAACGGAAAAATTCATCCCCTGGAAATAAAAAAGGCTTCCAATCCCGAAAAGAAAGAAATAAAAAAATTCGATATAATAGAAAAGACTTCATTAGAAAAAAGCTACGGCGGAATAATCTGCATGACCGATCGACCGTTTCCGATAGATGAGATGAACTCATTAATACCATGTAACATTATATAAAAAAAGGCGGTAAAATGAAAAAACAAAATGATGGATCCATTGAATGGGAAGAGGTAAAGACCGAGCATGTTGTCCGGGATAAATGGATCGATTTTCGCAGATCCTCCTACCGTTTTCCGAACGGAAAGGTATATGAACCGTTTTACAGCTACAGCCGTAAGGATTATGTGGTGGTAGTTGCACAGGACATAGAAGGGCATTTCCTTTGCGTACGTCAGTTCCGCCAGGGAATACGGAAGGTTACCACCGAGTTTCCGGCAGGGGGTATTGATAGGGACGACGGCAAGGAATACGGCGGTAATGGTGAGTTGTCGGGAGAAGATGCGCTGGATGCGGCAAAGCGAGAACTGCTTGAAGAAACGGGGTATGCGTCTGATGAGTGGATACATCTCCTCACCGTCCCCTCAAATGCCACAATAGCGGATAATTATGCATTTCTTTTTGCGGCAAAAAACTGCCGTAAGATAAATGAGCCTGCAACCGATGAGACGGAATTTCTTGAATTGGTTAAATTTACCGGCGGGGAAATTGAGGAAAAGATCGCAAAGGGTGAGTTCCAGCAGGCAATGCATATTGCGGCGTGGCTGCTGGCAAGCCGAAAATGAAAGGAGACAGGGGGACGGTTCCTGTGTCTCCTTATATATAGACGCAGAACTGTCACCATTTTATAAGCGACAGTCCTGCAAAGCGGATATATGATGCCGTAAAAAAGATTCCATACGGTCGTGTGGCGACCTACGCACAGATAGCAGAGCATGCAGGCAACAGAAATATGGTCCGGGCGGTGGGAAATGCCCTTCAAAAAATCCTGATCCGGACACAATTCCATGCTACCGTGTTGTAAATGCAAAGGGTGAACTGGCAGATGAATTTGTTTTCGGCGGTGCCGGAGTCCAGAGAAGGCTTTTAGAGGCTGAGGGCATAGAGGTAAACAACGGCAAGGTAGACCTGAAGAAGTATCAGTGGGATGGTTTTTAACAATATCAACCACCGGTTCCTGTTATTTTCCGATGATCTGAGGTAATTTAGAGTAAAGATAAGGAGGTTGTTCTATATGGATCAGGAAAAGATCGGAAAATTTATAGCCGCCTGTAGAAAAGAAAAAGGTCTGACCCAGGCAGTCCTTGCGGAGAAACTTGGAATTACCAATCGTGCTGTTTCAAAATGGGAGACCGGGCGCTGCATGCCGGAGCTTTCAGTTATGCCGGAGTTATGTGAACTTTTGGGGATAAGCGTAAGTGAGCTTTTTAAAGGTGAGCGGATCGCTGCAGAGAAAATTGAAGAGTCATCAAACGAACTGCTTCTTGAATTGAGAAAGCTGGAAGAAACTTCAAACAAAAAGCTTCTTTCATTTGAAAGATTTCTGATATTTTTATTTATACCGGTTTGTGTACTTCTGATAATATCAGGCGCGCTGATCATGTCGGCTATGCTTCCTTTAGGGATAATCTTTATGGCATCCGGATTTGCGACGATCATTATATGCGCTGTATTGGGATTGAAAATAGAACATGATGCCGGCTACTACGAATGCCCTAATTGCGGTGAAAGATATGTGCCTACGATGAAGGCGGTAGTAATGGCGCCTCATATTGGTACGTCAAGAAAAATGAAATGTCCGAAGTGTGGTCAAAAAGGGTATCATAAAAAAGCTATGGTAAAATAAGGGAGCAGTTTTTAAGATAATGACACCAAGAATATTTATCGGCATATCATTTTAGCATGAGACTGGTCACGGGAATTATAGTAAATGCCGTTATGGGAAATAAGGCGGATCACAGACGGGCATGGTTCCGGGTGGGAGAGGGTGAGTTTGCTTTTTATAAATGTATAAATGTAAAGAAGTGGAAGGATAAAATGCCCACATATGACAAGGGTTCCTTTGATATCAGGCAGCACAGCCTTGAAGAACTGGCGCAGGTGACCTGCCAGTCGGAAATCGTGCATGAGATAATAATCGCCGCAAGCTTTATGCCAATAATTGCATCTGTCCGGTTTGGGGAGTTGCCGGTGTTTATCATTACGTCATGTGTGGCGGCGGGGATAGACCTGATGTATGTTTTTATCCAGAGATTTAACAGATACAGGTTGATGCGGATGATAAACAGAAGTTGACTTGGAGAATATTTTTATCGGAGGCAGCAGTATGAAATATTGTATGATGATCGTCACCTTTACAGATGAAAATGAAGCGGAGAAGGTAGTGACCGAGCTTCTGGAGCGAAAGCTTATCGCCTGTGCCCAGATGCAGGATATCCGCAGCAGATATGTCTGGAAGGGGGAGCAGGTCCGGGACAGTGAGGTTCTTGTATTTATGAAGACAAGGGCAGATCTGTATGCAGATGTGGAGGAATGTGTCCGGAGCCTGCACTCTTATGAAGTGCCGGAGATCATTGCGGTGCCGATAGAAAAGGGACTGCCGGAATATCTGGCGTGGATAGATGAGAATACAAGTGATTGTTGAAAGAAATCTAAAACACCCTTGAAAAATAGCTATAATAATACTATATTTACATAGAGGTGATTTTTATGATAATTGATACAAGAAAAATAATATCCATAACCGAAGCCAACCAGAATTTTTCCAAAGCGGTGCGTATTGCAGATGAACATGGTGATGCGGTGGTTTTTAAAAATAACCGTCCTAAATATAAACTTGTAAATCTTGAAAAAGAACCGGATATGGAGATAACCGAGGATGAAAAGATCGATATAGCGGCGAAGCGGGTCATGACCCGTTTTAAACCGGCATTTGAGGAGTTGGCGAAATGATAAAATTTTCAAAGGATAAGGTGCTTCTTCTTCATGAACTTATGGCGCAGGAAACAGGCGGAAGTATCGGTGTGCGTGATGAGGCTTTGCTGGAATCGGCACTTGAGGGTGCTTTTGCCACATTTGACGGGAAAGAACTATACCCAACAAAAGAAGAAAAGGCCGCAAGGCTGGGGTTTACACTGGTATCGAATCATGCTTTCGTTGACGGGAATAAGCGTATCGGATTGTATGTCATGCTTACATTTCTGGAAGTAAACGGGATACGTGTGGAATGCAGTGACGAGGAGATCGTGCGTATCGGTTTTTCTCTTGCCGAAGGCAGCATGGGGTATGAGGAACTTTTAGATTGGATAAAAAGGAATGAGGTAACAGGGTATTAAAATGCGGTGTTTCTGATCCGAGAAATAAAGCTCTTCAAAGGTATATGAAAGCTATGTCGGAAGCTAAGACAATCTCGAGAGTAGGCTCTACACGAGGATACTGGAAAATCAACGAGGAATTTTTGAATGAATAGAAAACTGTTAGAAAAGAGCTGACAGCAATAAAAAGTCTCTTGATTTTTAGTACAAATGGGTCGAAAAGTCGCTTGGTTTTTAGAATAAGGGGAGAATTGAGATATTTTGGTTAAAAATGAATATTTACACTTAACACACCCGTGGGGACCGGTTTATGACGATAATTCAAGTATCATGATCCTTGGCAGTTTCCCGTCGCCTAAGTCAAGAGAAAATGGTTTTTATTACGGACATCCTCAAAATATCTTTTGGAAGACTTTATCAGCCGTATTAAGAGTGGATGAACCCGGAACGGATCCTGATGACCGGAGAAAATTTTGTCTAAAAAACAGAATTGCTTTGTGGGATGTAATTGCGGAGTGCGATATAAAGGGTGCAGATGATGTGAGTATAAAAAATGCAGTTCCGAATGATATAAAGGCGTTGTTGGACAAAACCGGGATAACAAAGGTGTTTACTACAGGAAAGACAGCGACACGTTTTTATGAAAGGTATTGTTATGAACAGACAGGAATTCATGCTGTATATCTGCCATCCACAAGTCCTGCAAACAGGGCATTGCATGGGAAACCGGAGTTTATGAAGGCATGGGGAATGATTTCTTCGCAAATCTGATCAAAATCAGGAACAGGATTACAGAGAATAAATGATTATTGCAATAAACAAAATGTTACATGAATTTTCAGAAAAGAAGCATATGGTTTTTATTTGAATTTATCAGGACAAATGTCCGGATAAATGTCCTGATAAATGCAGAACTGACTGATAGGGAGCAGAATGTTTTCAACCTTCATAGATTGCATCTGAATTGGCGTTAATGAAAAAACTGAAGAAACGGAACTTTTTGGCACGTTTAATACTGAACAATCGGAACTTTTTCAAATTGCGTAATTATAGAATATGACACATTATTACGTTACGAAACATATAGCAGGTATGACAAATGGATTCATTATGTAAAAGTAATAAAAGAGAGATTGGACTTATAGCAGCCCGTTCGGAAAATAACGTAATAGGCAAAGGCGGCAGGATCCCCTGGGATATAGAGGGGGAGCTTAGTCAGTTTAAGGAACTTACCATGGGGAATACGGTGGTTGAAGACGGTGACGCCTTTTTTCCGGAGTTCGATGCGGAAGATTTTGAGCTTACCACAGGGGAGACTTACGGTGATGAGATAAAGTACACTAGGACTGTGTACAGGAGGAAGAAGAACGTATGATAATACTTATAACAGGCGCAAGTCACACGGGGAAAACCCTTCTGGCGCAGCAAATGCTTGATAAATACAGGTTTCCGTACCTGTCCATAGATCATCTGAAAATGGGGCTGATCCGCAGCAACAATACAGATCTTACGCCGGAGGATGACGACTTGTTGACAGAGTATCTCTGGCCTATAGTCCGGGAGATGATAAAAACGGCGATAGAAAACAAGCAAAATCTTATTGTAGAAGGGTGCTACGTTCCATTTGACTGGCGAAAGGATTTTGGCGAAGAATATCTTTCATCCATTAGGTTTATCTGTCTTGCCATGACGGAGGAATACATAGACATACATTTTGAAGATATAAAGAAGCACGGGTCTGATATAGAGGCAAGACTGCATGATGCCTGCACGCCGGATGGACTGAAAAAAGACAACCGGAAGATAGCGGAAGGGTTCAGGGAAGCCGGGGAAGAGGTGTTCCTGATAAATGAAGAGTATGACCTGAGAGAACTGTTGAATAAAAAAAACTGAAAAGTTCAACTTTTATTTTTATTACAGAACTGACGAATCAGCTGCAAAGCGGGAATTAAATGGAATTAACTTGTATTATGGAAAAAGAATTTGACTTACAACAATATATCACTACAGGGGTGGAACGCTTTGTGTCCTCTGCGCTGAAGGCCACCCTTAAAAATCCCAGGGAGAGCGCCTTCCTTGCAAGGTTTGCCGTTTCCGCAAAAAAGGCGGCGGCATACAGAAAAAAGCGTGAAGAGCAAGGCCTTCATATCCCTGCTTTTTTGATCGCCAGCATTACGGGAAGCTGTAATCTTCACTGCGAGGGCTGCTATTCAAGAGATACCCATGCGACAACTGACGAGGAGCAAAAGGGTGAGCTGACAGATAAGGAGTGGGGTGACATTTTCACGGAAGCAAAGAGCTTAGGGATAAGCTTTATAGTGCTTGCGGGAGGCGAGCCGCTGCTACGGGAGGGTGTCATAAAAGCTGCGGCAGCAACTGGAGGCGTTATGTTTCCCGTATTTACAAACGGCGTATTTTTAAATGAAGCCTATCGTGATATTTTCAATAAAAACAGGAATCTACTGCCGGTGCTGAGTATAGAAGGAGACAGAACCACCACGGATGCCAGACGGGGTAAAGGCATCTATGACATGGTGGCGGGGAATATGGAAAAGCTTAAGAGCAAAGGGATAATCTTCGGCGCTTCCGTTACGGTCACAAAGGAAAATATACATGAAGTGCTGACAGATGATTTTGTCTGCGATCTTCTTGATAAAGGGGCAAGATTTATTTTTTATGTGGAATACGTCCCCATCGGCGGCAGGAGGGAAGAGATCGCCCCGGATGACAGTGACAGAGACCTGCTTAAAACCCGTGTAAATGAATTGCGCGAGACGTGTAAGGACATGGTGTTCGTAAATATCCCGGGTGACGAAAAAACCTCCGGCGGCTGTCTTGCGGCAGGTCGGGGATTCTTTCACATAAATACCCGGGGTGATGCGGAAAGCTGCCCCATGTCACCATTTTCCGATGTAAATGTTAAAGACGCCTCTTTAGAAGAGGCGCTTAAGTCGCCTTTATTTGCAAAGCTTAGGGATAACGGACTGCTTGAAGGGGATCACAAAGGAGGGTGTGCTTTGGCAGGTAAGGAAGAACAGGTAAAAGATATGCTATAATACTCATTAACTGATAATCCGTTTTTAAGAAAGGAGCAGATCATGCAGATAATATGTTATCCCAGATGTACAACATGTAAAAAGGCGGTTAAGTGGCTGGAATCAAAAGGTGTTGATTTTGAATACAGGGATATTAAAGAAAAAAATCCCAAGAAGACAGAGCTTAAAAAATGGCACAAGGCAAGCGGACTGCCGTTAAAGAAATTTTTTAACACCAGCGGCCAGCTTTACAGAGAAATGAACCTTAAGGATAAGCTGGCAGATATGACAGAAGCTGAAATGTACGATCTTCTGGCATCCGATGGACTGCTTGTAAAACGCCCGCTGCTGATCGCGGACGAAAAGGTCCTTGTGGGCTTTAAAGAAGCGGAGTGGGAAAGTGTCTTGTGATCATAAAGGAGTTTAAATGTTTAAGATAGGCTGCCATTTATCTGCCTCAAAGGGCTTTTTGCATATGGGAAAAGAAATCCTTTCTTTAGGAGGCAACACATTTCAATATTTCAGCCGAAATCCCAGAGGTGGTTCGATAAAGGCTCTTGATATGGAGGATATAGAGGCGTTTCGGGAGTTTGCTGCGGAAAATGATATTCCATGCATCCTGTGCCATGCGCCTTATACTCTGAATCCCTGTTCAAAGGATGGAAAAACCAGAGACTTTGCGCTGAGAGCCATGACAGAGGATCTGGAAAGAATGGATCTGTTGCCCGGGAACATGTATAACTTCCATCCCGGAAGTCATGTGGGACAAGGTGTGGAGACAGGCATAGAGCTGATAGTGGAAATGCTGAATCGTGTATTGCGCGAAGACTTAAAAACAACAGTTTTACTTGAAACCATGTCGGGTAAGGGTTCCGAAGTGGGGTCAAAATTTGAAGAAATAGCTGAAATTATAGAAAAAACAAACCTGGGAGATAAGTTAGGGGTTTGTTTGGACACATGTCATGTTTATGATGCCGGATACGATATCGTAAATGACCTTGACGGAGTAATTGACGAATTTGACAGAGTTGTCGGATTGGAACGATTGAAAGCTATACATTTAAACGATTCAAAAAATCCATTCGAAAGTCACAAGGACAGACATGAAAAAATCGGAGAGGGATTTTTAGGGTTGGAAGCTGTGGGCAGAATAATAAATCATCCTGCATTGATTGATCTGCCTTTTTATCTGGAAACGCCCAATGAACTTCCGGGTTACGAAAAGGAGATAACTATGCTGAAGGGTTTACGTAAAAATACAAAATAAAAAAGAAGTTGATTTGCTGAAAGGCTTGCAAAAATAAGGGCATAAACGGCCTAAAGATTATAATTTTCTTTTTTGGAAAAAATAACCCCCCTGGGGGGTTATTTTTTTAGGATGGAATTATTATATTTAAACAAGCATTTATGTCGCGTAATTGGGCGTAAAATGCAAGTTTGTTAAAAAAGCGGAGGAGCTTATCATGAAAAAGAAAATTTTACCTTTTGCCGTTTCGGCAATAATGCTGGCGGGAACAATGGGAGCAGCCGGATGTGCCGGAGGCTCAGAGGATGCAGGCAACAATACTGATATACAGACTGAAGCACAATCAGGGTCTCTGAAGGCATCAGGCGAGGTGACCGCATACGTAGGAACTGATATTTTCAACAACAGCATGGATCCCGTAAAAGGCTTTATGTGTTATGCATATCCCTTTGTGGGCAATGCGCTGCTGAAAATGGGGACTGATTATAATTATACCGGTGACCTGGCTGATTCATGGGAAATAAGTGATGACGCTCTCTCATACAGATTCAAATTAAAAGAAGGCGTAAAATTCAGCGACGGAAGTGATTTTACCGCAGAAGACGTTGTATTTACATATGAGACGGTAAAGGCAAACCAGGCGAATAATGAAAACGTAGATCTTACAGCACTTGATTCAGTATCTGCTGTTGATGATTACACGGTTGAGTTTAAATTAAATGCGCCATATTCACCTTTCTTTGATACTGTTGCAATGCTTCAGATTGTACCGAGTGACGCATACAACAGTGAGACCTTTGATACAAAGCCTATAGGTACGGGTGCGTATAAGGTAGCCGAATATACAACCAATCAGCAGATTATTCTGGAAGCAAATCAGGACTGCTTCAGCGGTGCACCGAAGGTAGAAAAAGTGACTCTCGTATATATGGATCATGACGCTGCAATAGCCGCTGCCAATTCAGGTCAGTTGGATGTTGTTATGGTAAGTCCCAATTACGCTAACGAAAGCATTTCGGGTATGAGTGTTCAGAAAATGCCCACAATGGATGTTCGTCACATAAGTCTTCCCGTAATAGCTGAAGAGGAGACAACAGACAAATCCGGAAAAGCACGTAAGGTGGGTAACAATGTAACATCTGACGTGGCTGTAAGAAAAGCACTTTCAGTCGGAATAGACAGACAGACCATTATCAATAACAGTTTAAACGGTATCGGCAAGCCTGCGGAAAGCTTTGTGAATCTTTCATGGTCACTGGATGCAAATTATCCTGATAACCAGAAGGAAGAAGCGAAAAAGATCCTGGCAGATGCAGGCTGGACAGATACTGACGGAGACGGATATCTTGAAAAGGATGGCACAAAGTGCGAATTTGATCTTATAGCACCGGGAACAGACACCGACAGATATAATCTGGGAATGGCATTGGTTCAGGAGGCAAAGGAACTGGGCATAAAGATAAATGTACAGAATCTTTCATGGGATGAGGCCGGAGCGCTGACCAATACAACTCCTATAATATGGGCATGGGGACAGTTCAACCCGGTGCTTATCGACCAGCTTACGGGATCCGAGAAGTTCCTTTCCGGAGATTATAACGATGTAGTAGGTTATAACAATCCCGATGTAGATGAATCCATAAAAAAAGCGATAGCAGCCTCCTCTAATGAAGAAGCGGTAAAGAACTGGAAGGAAGCACAGGAAAAGGCTGATGCGGATTATCCTTATCTTTACATTGTAAATATTGAGCATTGCTTCTTTGTAAACGATAATCTTGATATTTCACCTTCAACACAGATTATGCATCCTCACGGACACGGAGCTCCCGTATTATGTAATCTGTCTGATTGGAGCTGGAAATAATGTTTAAGAAAAAAAGTCTTGTCAGTGAGATCATAAGACTGGTTATATTACTGTTTGCGGTAAGTGTACTTGCGTTTGTTCTTATAACAAGCGCCCCCATAGATCCTTTAACTTCATATATCGGAACGGAATCCACCCTGTCGCCTGAGGCAAGACAGGAAATTGCAAATTACTGGGGGTTGAACGATCCGCTGCCACAGAGATTTTTTACATGGTTGGGACACCTTTTTCATGGTGATTTGGGACAGTCCATAACATATAAGAGACCGGTGGCTGCCATCATAGGCGAACGTTTTACCATGTCGATCATACTCATGATTGTATCATGGGTGCTATCCGGAATAATCGGATTTATACTTGGAATGTTTTGCGGAAAGCATGAAAATTCAGTATTTGACAGAATTATAAAGACTATATTTTTAGGGTTAAAATCCGCCCCTACGTACTGGCTGGGGCTTATTATACTGACTGTTTTTGCGGTTCTTTTGGGATGGTTTCCCATTGGTATGGCAGCTCCCATAGGAAAGGCGGCGACAGATGTAACGCTGGGTGACAGGATTTATCACTTGATTTTGCCTGCATTTACACTGACGATTGTAAGCATGGGAGATGTGATTCTCTACACACGACAAAAATATATAGATATAGCAAGAAGTGACTATGTGCTTTATGCCAGAACGCGGGGTGAGACAGACGGACAGATTACAAGACGTCATATATTAAGAAATATCGCACTCCCTGCAATTACTTTGCAGTTCGCATCCTTCAGCGAGCTTTTTGGCGGCATGGCTTTAGCGGAAAATGTTTTTTCATATCCCGGTATTGGCACGGCGACAACAGCAGCGGCACTAAATGCGGATGTGCCGTTGCTTTTGGGGATTTCCCTGGTTTCTGCCGTATTTGTATTTTCGGGAAATCTTATTGCCAATATCCTTTATGGTGTGTTTGATCCCAGAATAAGGGAGGGTAAAGCACATGCATAAATATCATAAAAAAAGCAGGATCCTCAATAAAAGGGTGGCGCTTCTTATTACGATGATTATCGCAGCGGTATATCTTGTAGGTATATTTATTTGGGGGTGCTGTATCGGAGAAGATTCCTATGCAGTCAATTTCGGAAATAAATTCCTGCCACCGTCAGCCGAGCATTGGTTCGGTACAGATAATCTGGGACGGGATATGTTCTTCCGTTCCATAAAGGGTCTGTCCCTGAGTATGGTAATTGGAGTTATATCGGTTGCGATAAGCTCGGTAATAGCAATAGTAATGGGTATTTTATCGGCTGTTTTCGGTGGTTGGGTAGATAAGGTAGTAAACTGGGCGGTAGATCTTTGTATGGGACTTCCGCATCTGGTGTTGCTTATACTCATCTCATTTATGCTGGGAAAAGGCGTCTTCGGCATCACCATCGCAGCAGCCGTGACACACTGGCCCTCCATGACGAGAATGATTCGTCAGGAGGTATTGCAGGTGAGGAATTCCCAGTATGTTCAGGCGGCATACAAGATGGGAAGAAGCAGGTGGCAGGTGGCGATAAAGCATATCATTCCGCATATTTTACCTGTATATTTTATAGGCGTAACACTGCTTTTCCCTCACTGTATCATGCATGAGTCGGCAGTAACCTTCCTTGGCTTCGGTTTGCCGAGAGAAATGCCGGCGATCGGAGTTATCCTGGCAGAGGCAATGACTCATATAGTTACGGGAAAATGGTGGCTTGCGGTATTCCCCGGAATTATGCTGCTGATAGCGGTTATCTTTTTTGATCTGATTGGTGAAGGACTTAAGAATCTGCTTAATCCACACACAGGAAATGAGTAAAGCGGGAGGTTATAAATGGAACTTTTAAATATTAAAGAACTGTTGGTAGCCTTCAGTATGTACAAAAAAGGCTTTCGCAAATATGAACTTGAAGTAATTCATCAGCTGTCTCTTAATGTAAACTCAGGTGAGATTGTGGCAGTAGTGGGATCAAGCGGATCCGGAAAAAGTATTCTGGCAGAAGCGGTGCTCGGATTGTTGCCCAAGAACTCCCATATGCACGGCGAGATTACATATAAGGGACAAAAGGTAGACAAAAAATCCATCAGAAAATATATGGGGACAGATATTGCATATATTCCTCAATCAATAGATCACCTGGATCCTATAATGAAGGTCGGCAAGCAGGTGATGGGAGTACATGGCTCCAAAGAAAGGCAGAGAAAGCTTTTTAAACAGTATGGTCTTCCCGAGGATACGGAAAAAAAATATCCGTTTCAGTGTTCGGGAGGTATGGCTAGAAGAGTTCTTGTAACATCAGCCCTCATGGGAAAGCCTGATTTGATCATTGCCGATGAACCGACACCGGGTCTTGACTTGAAAATGGCCTTAGAGGCTTTAAAGGATTTTCGCGAGCTGGCGGATGCCGGAACGGGGATTTTACTTATCACTCACGATATAGATTTGGCGTTGGGAGTAGCCGACAGAATTGCGGTATTTTATGCAGGATCTGTTCTGGAGGTGGCGCCTGTTGAGGATTTTGTAAAGCATAAAGACAGATTGAGGCATCC
The DNA here is from genome assembly GCA_902764045.1 of uncultured Lachnospiraceae bacterium. GTDB lineage: Bacteria > Bacillota > Clostridia > Lachnospirales > Lachnospiraceae > UBA4285. The sequence continues at coordinate 1,241 of CACWUI010000020.1, read as the reverse complement.
ATATTCACAGGCGCTTATCAATGCGCTTCCGCAGAATAATTTTGAACCGATACGGGGAACTCAGCCCTACGCCGGTGACTTGTTTTCCGGATGTCTGTTTGCACCGCGCTGCCATATGCGTGATGATAAATGTGCCTGTGACGTTCCCATGATGGATGTGAGAGGCGGAAAGGTTAGGTGTGTACATGCAGCTGACGGGTAAAGATATATGCTTCAGGTATAAAACAAAAAGTCCTTGGATATTAAAGGATGTATCCTTATCCATAGAAAGCGGTGAAAGAGTAGGGGTTGTTGGTCCGTCAGGTTACGGAAAAAGCACTCTTGCGCGTATCCTTTCCGGATATGAGAAGCCTGTAAGCGGCGAGGTAAAGCTTGACGGAAAGGATTTGCCCGGTAAAGGCTATTGTCCGGTGCAGCTGATCTATCAGCATCCAGAGCTTTCGGTAAATCCGCGATTAAAAATGGGTGATATTCTGCACGAGGCGTGGACTCCGGATAAGGAGCTGCTGGACAGGATGGGGATAGAAAAAAAATGGTTTACCAGATGGCCCACAGAGCTGTCCGGAGGCGAGCTGCAAAGATTTTGCATTGCAAGAGTTCTTGCTCCCCAAACCAGGTTTTTAATATGTGATGAGATAACAACCATGCTTGATGCCATAACACAGGCTCAGATATGGCATCTGCTGCTTGAGGAATGTGAAAAAAGAAATTTGGGTATGATGATTATAACGCATAACAAATCACTTGCCGAAAGAGTGTGTACAAGGGTTATCGAATTACCTGAATTAAATAATGTTGAAAGAGCTGACGTATAAACGTATCAAATGCACCGGTAGTTTTTGTCTGTTGACAAAGCGCCGGTGCATTTAATAATTAACGGATATGAAAAAAACATGAGGAGAACCCAAATTATGCAAAACAGTGTAAATCGTTTACGGTTTGTAGATATCGCAAAAGGAATAGCAATGATTTACATAATACTTGGACATGTGCATGTCCGGCTGTACTGCTTTTATAAGTTCTCTTGTCATATCGGATATTATCTGTTATTCGGTGCTGAAAAGGCTTCCTTCAACTGGCGCAGAAATCGTTCGGCGATCGGTGTAAAGGTCTGATAGCGATTCCAGACTATATAAAAAGTGGTCTCAAGTGTCGGTTCCAGCGGACGGAATACAAGTCCGCTTCCATCGGACGTATCGATCAGATGCCTAAAGGTCAGCAGATATCCAAGCCCTTCTCGG
>CACWUI010000019.1 GCA_902764045.1 uncultured Lachnospiraceae bacterium | reverse complement strand
CTGACATTTTTACTCCTTTATAAATCAGGAAGTATTATAACCCATAAAGCCGGCGAGGGACAGGGGAACTGTTTTTTTGTCCTGTTTTTCACAGAAAAACGGGATATAATTAAGAGTCTCCTATCCCCCGTAAAAATAACCCTTCAATTGACAAATTTTTAATTAACATTCTTATGGATATGTTGTATGATAGGGGTGTAGGCACAAAGATCAGCCCCCGGAAAGGCGGTAGAATGAATGAAAAAAAAGAAGCGGCTCATTAACAGCATTTTACTGGGTACGGTCTCCGCATCCGTCACATTCGGCTGTTTCGGGATAAGTATCCCCGCAGCCCAGGATAAACCTGAAGAAGACTTTGCCCTGACTTCCGTTGACTTTGACAGCGAGGCGTCACGAAGGGAACTTCTTACCGAAGCAAAAAACTATCCTTCAAAATTTGATCTCAGAAATGTGGATACCGATGGTGACGGTGAAGGCGACAGATGTTATGTAACCTCCGTAAAATTTCAAAATCCATACGGAACCTGTTGGGGTTTCGCAGCCGTGTCAGCTGCGGAAACAAGCATCCTGGGTTCTCTTCTGGCTGATGATCCGGAGGCATATAAAACCCTGGATCTCTCCGAGAAGCAGTTGGCATTTTTTTCAAACAGATATATTGATGACAAGAACAATCGCCAAAACGGTGAAGGAACTTATGTTAATTTCGTATCTTCTTCGGCGTCATACTATAAGGGCGGATTACCTTTTCTTGCCACTTCCATTTTTGCCCAGGGAGTGGGTCCTGTAAATGAGAGCAGGGGCGATCAGTTTGTATACAAAGGAAAGAACGGGTCAACCACCCAAAAGATAGTGGACGGAGTGTATCAGGATTTCTGCTACAGTGATGAGGACGACTGGTACCTTTCCGATAAGGATCGTTTCCAACAGGATTACGTACTGAGCGAATCTGCTCTGCTTCCATCACCTGCGGGTTATGACGAAAATGACAGATACTACTACAACGAAGCCGGTGTGGCTGCCATAAAAGAAGAGCTTATGAACATCCGTGGTGTTGAGATCGGATTTTGTGCAGACCAGTCCAATCCCAAAGATGATTCCGGTGACGCAAAATACATACAGACAAAAAACTGGGCGCAATACACTTATGAGCCTGCTCAGGCAAACCATGCCGTTACCATCATAGGATGGGATGACGATTATCCGAGGGAAAACTTCAACAAAGATCACCGGCCTCCGGCAAACGGCGCATTCCTTGTAAAGAACAGCTGGGGCTCCGGAGAAGAAGATTTTCCGAATAAGGGCTACGGAACATGGGGCATACAGGTACCGAAGACCGATGAAGACGGAAATGTGATCACCGATGAAAAGGGAAATCCGGTCATGGTGGGTTCCGGTTATTTCTGGATGTCTTATTATGACCAATCAATATGCCTTCCCGAGACATTTACATTTGATACCAATAAGGGTACCGAAAGCTATTACCTTGACGAGCATAACTATATGCCTGTCAGTGAGCCTTTATCCGCATCATTAAAAAAGGAGATCAGAGCAGCCAATCTGTTCATACCCGAAGGGTGCCAGGTTCTGAATGCCGTTTCATTCGAAACACGTGACCCCAATACGAAGGTAACCTGTGAGATCTATCTGCTTGCTGACAACGCTGCGACCCCTGAGGACGGCATTTTACTTGAAAAGATGGAAGAAACCTACAAATACGGCGGATTCCATAAGATGAACCTGAAAAACCCCTCCATTATCCAAAAGAAGCAGCCTTATGCCATTGTCATCACACAGAAGCAGGAGGACGGTTCATATGCAGTACCTTTATCGGTAGGATACGGCAACAGCACTTATGCAAAAACCTACCAGAAGGGGGTTATAAACGAGCAGGAATCCATGATCTGTGTGGACGGGAAATGGTATGACTATTCCGAAAAAGATGTTCAGTATACCCTTGTCCCCGAGGAAGAGGCCGTGGAAGCCAATTATGTATTTGATAACTTCCCTATTAAAGGTTACAACAGCATACAGGAAACGGACATAAATATACGCATTTCCGGAGGCTCTGTAAGAGGAAAAATGTTGATGACCGAAGGTTATGATACGGAATCTTACAGTCTTACCTTTACCGGAGACAAAGGCGTACATATAGACAGCGATGACATTAAATGGAGTCTTGCCCCCGGCGGAGAATCCATCGTAGAGATGACCCCTTCCGCAGATAACTCAACTGTTGATCTGAAGGCCAAAAAAGTCGGAAGCACTTATCTGATCGCAGATGTGGAAAACGTAGGAAAAAGAGCCGTAGCAATATATGTGGGAAACATGCAGATCGGAATGGTCAGCCTGTTGGACGGTTCCTTTGAATCCGTATATACCGGTGATGAGATAAGACCCCGGGTTGAAGTCATTGGCGAAGACACTAAGACCGTTTTCACGGAAGGAAAGGAATATACTGTCTCCTATAAAAACAATATCGACTGCGGCGTAGGAACTACCATCGTAACCCGCATACAGGACCCGGATGAACCGGATTCCCTGAAACCTTTTGATATGGACTTTGTCATCAAACCCGATAAGGGAGAAATAAAAAGCGCTGAGTCCAAAGGCTCTTCGGCTGTTATTACCGTATCCGACCGGAAATCGTCAAAGATAACAGGATATAAGCTGGATTACCGCCCCGTGGGCACACAGGAATGGACAACAAAAGTATTCGGACCTGACCGCCCCGTGCTTACCGCAGACGGTCTTGATGAAGAGAAAGAATACGAGTTCAGAGTGTGCGGTTATATTGACATACCTGAGGAAAAGCAAAAAGGAGGCATAGAAGCTTTCTATAACGGCGAATACAGTGAGATCGTACGGGCCGTAAAGAAGGGCTGGAGAAAAGAAAAGGGCAGGTACAGATATTATGCCGCAGACGGATCTTACTATACCGGATGGCATTATATGGGAAATGCGGAAGGTGAGACCACGCCCCATTGGAGTTATTTTGAAAAAGACGGTTTCCTTGCCACAGGCTGGAGACATTTCACCACCGCAGACGGAGAAAAGGCCCCTCATTTCTCATATTTCGGAGAAAACGGATGGCTTCGTACCGGATGGCAAAAAATGGGCAGGGGTACCGCAAACACCTATAATGAAAACACCGACACTCACTGGAGTTACTTCGGAGGTAACGGCTGGCTCCGCACCGACTGGGTCCGGCTTGGTAAAGGCACTTCCGATCCGGACGGTAATAAGGCTAAGCACTGGTCCTATTTCGGAGGCAACGGATGGCTTCGTACCGGCTGGGTTCAGCTTGGTAAAGGCACTTCCGATCCGGACGGTAATAAAGATAAACACTGGAGTTATTTCGGTGGTGACGGCTGGCTTCGTACCGGGTTACAACAGATGGGTACCGGCACGAAAAACTCATACGCCGAAAACAAGGCAAAACACATGAGTTACTTCGGCAGCAACGGCTGGCTGGCAGTAAATAAACCGGTAAAGATTTCAGTAAAGACATATTATGCTGACGGCAAAGGATGGTTGAAGTAATTAATCTAAAAAGGAGACAGTTCTCTGTCTCCTTTTTTTTATTTCCCCATACAAAATTTCTCAAAGATCCGGTCTGCCAGGTCATCCTCTGTCTCTTCACCGATAATAAGCCCCAGGCTGCTGTAGGCATCCATCAGGTCAATGGTAAAAAGATCCTCACCAAATCCGGCATTTATCCCATCAGTTACTTTTTCAAGACTTACAAGCGCTGCATCAAGCAATGCCTTATGTCTGCTGCTTGCAATGACCGGCTCCTCGTTTACCGCGATACTCCCTATGGAAAAAAGTTCTTTTACCTTTGACTCAAGACTCTCCAGACCTTCTCCCGTAAGACTCGAAATAAAGACCGCCTCTGATCTTTCACCATAAAGCCCTGATATATCCTCGATTGAGAGTCCCTTCCCCAGATCCTTTTTATTGATGATAACTATCCTGTTTTTACCGGGAGCCTTTTTTGCTATCTCAAAGTCTTCCTTTTCCAATTTACCCGTACCGTCGATCACGTGAAGTATAAGATCCGCATCCAGGGCGGCATCCATGGCTTTTGATACTCCTATTGCCTCTACCTTATCCTCTGTTTTTCTTATACCTGCAGTATCAGCGATATTAAGCACCAGATCTCCAAGCAGCACGCTTTCCCTGACCATGTCTCTGGTGGTCCCTTCTATGTCGGTAACTATAGCGCTTTCGCTTCCCGCCAAAAGATTAAACAGGCTGGATTTGCCGGCATTTGTACGCCCTAAGATAACTGTATTTATCCCCTCTCTGATCATCTTTCCCTCATTAAAGGTCTTTAATAGCCCGGAAATCTTATCCTTTATCTCTTCCAGTTCCCGGGACAGATCCTCCCGGTGCCCGTCCATATCTATATTCTCCGGATCATCCATGGCGGCTTCCGCAAATGCAATATGATCCAGGATCCTGTTTCTCAGCGTTTTTACCTCTCCGGACACTCTTCCCGCCAGCTGCCCCTGGGCCGCCTTTAATGAAAGACTGCTTTTGGCATTGATTATATCTGCCACGGCCTCAGCTTCCGCCAGGTCTATCCTTCCGCCAAGGAATGCCATTTTTGTAAATTCACCGGGTTCCGCAGGCCTTGCGCCGGACTTAAAAACCTCTTCAAGGATCTTTTTTGTCACAAAAATACCGCCATGGCAATTGATCTCCACGGTGTCCTTTGTGGTGAAGGTTCTTGGAGCACGCATAAGGGAGACCAGCACCTCGTCAATTATCTCTCCGGTCTGTATATCTGTGATATGACCGTAATTGATGGTGTGGGACTTTGTCTCCGACAGAGGCATTCCAGAGGCTGCCTTAAAGATCCTGTCTGCCGTTTCTATGGCTTCGTCACCTGATATTCTTATTATTGATATTCCGCCGCTGCCGTAGACAGGGGTGGAAATTGCTGCGATCGTATCTTCCATATTTTCTCCGGGGGAAACAAAAGCCGCGAAATAAAATCCCGCGGCTTAAAAATATTTATTGGTCTGCAGGCATGATGACAAGGAACCTGTCAGGTTCTTTCCCCTGACTTTCCGTCTTTATACCCTCATCCGTCTGCAATATCATATGAATGATCCTTCTTTCATAAGGGTTCATGGGCTCTAAGCTTACCGGCTCTCCCTCGGCCTTAACAAGCTCTGCGCTTTCCAAAGCCAGTCGGGTAAGTTCCTGCCTTCTTTTCTCTCTGTAACCGTCAATATCTATCAGGATCCTAACAAAATCCTTACACTTTTTATTAACAGACAGAGACGTAATGTATTGGAGGGAATCTATAACCCTGCCGTTCTTACCGATAAAATCGGAAATGTCATCTCCCGACACTGAAATGATAAGGGAATTACCCTCTTCATCCCAATTACTTTCCAGTTTTACATCACGCCCGGCTTTGGTGAAAAACTCCTTAAGGAATCCTTCGGCAAGACGCCCTGTTTCATTTACCGCTTCTGATGAGATCATAATCATTTTCGCTTTTTCTTAGGCTTACTCTTGTTGTCGTTTACCTTATTAACACTGCCTGCAATGTCCTTAAGTGAAGGACCATCCTGCTTCTTTTTCTTCTTTCCGAACAGCTTCAGACCTCCCGTATCCGATTTGGTATCGGCTGCTTTAGTCTCTCCGGAAGAAGTCTTATCCGGCGGTTTTGGCTTGGGTGCCGCTTCCGGCGGGCTTTCCTTCGCCTGGGTATCACCGCCGCTCTTTACGTTCTTTGCTTTTACCTTTGAAGATGTTGCAAATGTGGCCTTTGCCCTGATGGAATTATCTTTCTGGGAATCGGAATTGTCATAATCCAGGTTCTTTGTCTTCATGGACGCGCCTTTGATAACAGATTCCTGGGAAATTCCCTTCTTTTCCAGTTTCCTTCTCTTCTTCTCAAGAGCCTTCTGGATAACCTCATCAGCAGTAAGCTTACGATAATGTCTGTTAATGAATATCTGGAAGATAGCCTGGAATACAGCCGTAGCCGTCCAGTAAATACCAAGACCCGCAGGAACTCTGAAAGCAATGATAACAGAGATGACCGGCATCATAAACAGTATAAGGGTCTGGGTGATCTTTGATCCCTGATCGGCCTGTGCAGGAGCCTGACCCAGCTTCGCTGAAACAAACTGTGCAATACCGGCGCAAATGGGAATAAGAATAGCTATTCCTCCTACCTGACTGGGTGCCAGGGTAATATTCACACCGAAAATGTGGTTCATGTTCAATATCTGTGCCGAAGCATCAGATATAAGATCCGCACTTGCCGGGAAAAGTTCTTTTAAAGAATTCCAGCTTTCAACCGAAAAACCGTTAAGAGCATTTAATGCGTCATCCGAAGATTCCCAGTTTACCCCTCCGAACTTGTCGTTCATGATACTGAGGTAGTTGCCGTCGGACTGAATGCTTCCCAGAACTCCCAAAAGGGGTGTCTTTAATTTGTTTACATATAAAGGAATGTTTCGGAAAACGTTATACAGTGCAAAAAGGATAGGCATCTGGATAAGCAGCTGAACACAGCCTCCCGTCTGGGAAATACCGTATTTCTCGTATACGGCCTTTGTCTCCTCCTGCTGACGTTGCATGGATGCCGTATCATTTCTTCCTTTATATTTGCCCCTGATCGCCCTGAGCTCAGGCTGCATAAGCTGGTTTATCTTGGCTGTTCTCTGCTGGGAAAATGTCAGCGGGAGCATGGCCAGCTTAATAATAAAGGTGATGACCACAATGGCAACACCGATCTTGCTGATCCCTATGGCACTTAATCCGTTAAAGATTATGTCCAGGAATCCACCCAAAACTATGGCTAAGGGTTTAAAAATACCATCAAACAATTTATTCTTTTCCTCCTGTGCTTACGGTACCGGATCATATCCGCCCTTTGCAAAAGGATTGCATCTTAAAAATCTTTTGGCAGCCATGGCTGTTCCTTTGGCTGTCCCGTACTTTTTTACGGCTTCTTTTGCGTATTCGGAGCAGTTGGGATAATATCTGCACTTTCCCTGCCCCAGATAGGGTGATATGGCTTTCTGGTAGAGCCTAAGCGAGCCTATCATTATCTTTTTCATCTTTATCACCTCTGTTTAATAAACCGTGCTTCTTTAAAAGGTGAATAAGGGCGCTTTCTGTCTTTTTATAAGACCCGTCCTTTAACCCGGGTCTGACCACCACGACTATATCAAAGCTTTGCTTTACCTGATGGGCATTTAATCTGTAAGCCTCTCTGATAAGTCTGGTCAGGCGGTGGCGGACCACGCTGTTTCCCGTCTTTTTACTTACGGACACTCCCAGTCTGTTTGTTTCCAGGGAATTCTTAAGTACATACATGATAAGAAGTCCGTTGGCAAATGATCTTTTCCTTTTATATACCTTTTGGAAATCATCATTTTTGGAGAGAGTCTTAAAATTTTTAAATCTCATAATATTTACCGCGGTTAAAAAAAGCAGACCAGCGCTAAAATCTTTGAGCGCTCGTCTGCCTGAAGGTTTTAGGCTGAAAGTACTTTTCTACCCTTTGCTCTTCTTGCCGCAAGAACTTTTCTTCCGCCGGCACTGCTCATTCTTGCTCTGAAGCCGTGAACTTTAGATCTTTTTCTTTTATTAGGTTGAAAGGTCATCTTCATAACGGTCTTTCACCTCCTTAAATCAATATATATAAATAATTATCCTTTACAGAAAATACCGTCAAACATTATATGAAAAGAACATTAAATAGTCAAGCAAAATTTTAAACATTCTTTACACGACTTATCCACATTTTTATCCACATATGTGTATATCATGTGGATAACGCTGTTAATAAGTTGTGCAGTCCTTTCCTTGAAAATCATCAGGGGTTGATATATTATTGATTAGGATTTTTTAGATAACGGGGAAGAAATTATGGACGATATACTGGAAAACTGGGATGATATCCTGCAAAAATTAAAGAAAGACTACGAGATCCATGAGATCTCATTTGCCACATGGATATTGCCTTTAAGGCCTGTTTCCATTGAGGGGGATACACTTTATATATCCGGTTTTGATGATGATTCCATTTCATTAAATTATGTGGAAAAACGGTATTTAAAGCCCCTTGAAGTGGCTGTCGGAGAATTTACCGGAAAGCCTCTTAAGATATCTTTCATATCGGAGAAAGAGTCAAAGCCTCAGGATAAGAAGCCTGCAGCCACACCCGGGCAGTCTGAGGCTTTATCTAACTTAAAACCGAATTATACATTTGAAAAGTTCGTGACGGGTCCCAATAATAACCTGGCCCATGCGGCTTCTCTTGCTGTTGCCGAATCACCGGGAAAAGTTTATAACCCTCTTTTTCTTCACGGAGGCGTGGGACTGGGTAAGACCCATCTTATGCAGGCTATCGCACATTATATTATTGAAGAAAACCCTGATTCCAAGGTTCTTTATGTTACCTCAGAAACCTTTACCCATGAGACCATCGAAGCAATAAGAGACAATAAACAGGCAGATCTGAGAAATAAGTACCGGAATATAGACGTACTGCTTATAGATGACATACAGTTTGTAATAGGTAAAGAGGCGACCCAGGAAGAATTTTTCCACACTTTTAATGCCCTTTATATGGAAAACAAACAGATAGTCCTCACATCAGATAAGCCTCCAAAGGAAATGGAGACTCTTGAGGAGCGTTTCAGGACACGATTTTCCGAAGGTCTCATATGTGATATACAGATACCCACTTATGAGACAAAAATGGCTATCTTATCCCAGAAAATAGACGATAAGAGAAAAGAAGACTTTAAGCAGAAGGAATTTCCCTTTGAGGTCAGGGATTACATAGCAAAAAACATTAACTCCTCCATCAGGGAGCTGGAGGGCGCCATCACCTGCGTAAATGCTTATTCTACACTTTTAAGGAGTCCAATTACCCTTGATGTCGCAAAGGAAGCCCTTAAGGATATGATAAATCCCGAAAATAAGCATGTGATCACGTCGGACATTATCATAGAAACTGTTTCGGATCATTTTAACATACCCATGGATGACCTTCTTTCTTCAAAAAGAAGCAATAACATTTCCAGACCGAGACAGATCGCCATGTATCTTTGCAGACAGATGACACAGGATACCAATAAGACCATAGCCGACAAGCTCCACAGAAGCGATCATTCAACAGTTATTTACGGGTCAAAGCAGATAGCAAACGAGCTTTTATCTGATGAACAGCTTAAAAACACCATAGACATACTCATGAAAAAAATAGACCCTAATTAACAAGTGAATAATTTGAGGAAAAGTTGTATAATGATGTGAATCGGATGTGATTTTCACTGTTAAAGTATCATTTTACTCTGAAACCTTTCCACATTATTCCACATTAAAAAACCGGATATGCATCTTTCCGTCACATTTTTTAAACATGCAAAAAACCTGTAACGGTCTGTACCGGTAAGACTTTTCCACTAACTCACAATGACTATTACTACTACTACAGATTAAGATATATATATACATGCGATTATCAACACGATGAACTTTGTGAAAGGAGTTATGAACCAATGAAATTAGAATTTGAAAAATCTGAGCTTGTTAAAGGGGTCAGCATTGTTCAAAAAGCAGTATCCGTAAGGACCACCATGAATATATTAGAGTGTATCCTTATCGATGCTTCCGCATCTTCTGTTCTCTTTACGGGAAATGACCTGGATCTGGGTATTCAGACAAAGGTTGAAGGAGAGATCATCGAAAAGGGAAGGGTTGCAGTTGATGCAAAGCTTTTTTCGGAATATGTGAAGAAGCTTCCCGACGGAAAGATAACCATCGAGTCTACTCCTGAGGATCTTTGTATTATTTCCTACGGAAACAACAGATGTGAGATTCAGGGAATGTCAGCCGATGAATTTTCTTATATTCCGGAGGTGGAAAAGGTAAACAGCATAACCCTTTCCCAGTTTGAGTTAAAGGAGATAATAAACCAGACCATTTTCTCGCTTGCTCTTAACGATATCAATCCCATGATGACAGGAGAATTGTTTGAGTTAAAGGAAAATGTTTTAAGAATCATTGCCCTGGACAGCCACAGGATCGCCATGCGCAAGGTAACTATCGACGATAAGGATGACGGGGTATATGCCATCATACCCGGAAAATCCTTAAAAGAGATCGCAGGGATACTTTCGGCTGATACGGAAGACAAGGTGGATATCTATTTCACGGAAAAGCATGTATTGTTCGAATTTGATAACACAAAGGTGGTTTCAAGACTTCTTGAGGGCACTTATTTTAACGTTAACCAGATGTTTTCAACTGACAGTGAAACGAGGATAAAGGTTGACAGGACTTCTCTTATCGATTCCATTGAAAGGACCATGATCTTTATCAAGGAGACTGACAAGCGACCCGTGATATTTGATATCACAGACGGTTCTTTAAGATTATTCGTTAATTCCACAAGAGGCCGGGGTGAGGAAAATATTGAAATAGAAAAAGAGGGCGGGGATCTTAAGATAGGTTTTAATCCCAAGTTCTTAACGGATGCCCTTAAGGTCATAGATGATGAGTATATTACTCTTTCATTTGTAAATTCCAAGTCTCCCTGCTTTATCAAGGACGAGGAGGATACATATCTTTATCTTATCCTTCCCGTTAACTTCACCGAGGAATGATCATGGAAACCGTAAATATTTCCACGGAGTTTATAAAGCTGGGTCAGGCCCTGAAGCTGGCAGGGCTTGTTTCAAGCGGTGTTGATGCCAAGATGCTTATCGGTGACGGTCAGATACTGGTTGATGGCGAGGTTGAGACAAGAAGAGGCCGCAAGCTCTTCGGAGGAGAGGTTATCGAATTTGAGGGGAACAAGATAAAGGTCGTAAATAATGCAGATTGAATCCATAGAACTGAAAGATTTCAGAAATTACGAATATCTTAAAACGGATTTTTATGATGGTGTGAATCTTATTTACGGTGATAATGCCCAGGGCAAGACCAATATCTTGGAAGCCATATACATAGCGGCCACTACCCGCTCCCACAGGGGTGCCAGGGATGAGGAACTTATCAGGTCGGAGGACTTTTATGATACTCCCGACGGCTTGGTCAATGAAAAGGACGCCCATATAAAGCTTTTTGTAAAAAAGAAACATTTTACCGACAGGATAGACGTTCATTTAAAGAAAAACAGACCAAAGGGTTTTGCGGTAAACGGAATACCTTTAAGAAAGCTTTCCGATATCTTCGGGGTTTTGCAGGTTATATTCTTTTGTCCCGAGGATCTGGATATCATCCGCCGTGGTCCGGGAGTAAGAAGGCATTTTCTTGATATGGACATTTCCCGTATGAACGGTATTTATCTTAAGAGCCTTATAGATTATAATAAGATATTGGATTCGAGGAATAAGATCCTCAAATCCATTGCATTTAAAGAAAAAACCTCAGACCGTGAAACACTGGAGATTCTTGATATCCAGCTGGTAAAATACGGAGCAGAGGTCATAAGTACAAGAAGCGATTATATTAAAAGCTTAAAAGATAAAACAAAAGAGATCCACGGAAGCCTTTCCGGAGGAAAAGAGGAGCTGCAGATCATTTATGAGCCCTCTGTGCTGCCGGAGGATTTTACCGAAGGATTGGAAAAGAGCCTTGCAAAAGATTTAAGAAGCGGTCAGACCTGTCTGGGACCCCACAGGGATGATTTTACATTTCTCATAAACGGGAAAGACATCAGGAAATTCGGATCCCAGGGACAAAAAAGGACTGCGGCTCTGGCCCTTAAGCTTGCAGAGATAGATATTACCGCAGCCGTTACGGGAGAACCGCCTGTGTTGCTTTTGGACGATGTTTTTTCGGAACTGGACAGGAGCAGACAGGAGTATCTTCTGGGACGGATCGGAACATTACAGACTTTTATTACCTGTACGGGTAATGATGATATATTAAAATCAAAGATAAAGGTTGACGGTATCTTTAACGTCAGCAACGGAAAAGTAACAAAGGAAACCTGAAGGAGGACCAAAAGTGTCAGAGAATCAGCAATACGGAGGAGACCAGATACAGGTACTTGAAGGTCTTGAAGCCGTGAGAAAAAGACCGGGAATGTATATTGGTACTACATCCTCAAGAGGTTTGCATCATTTGGTGTATGAGATAGTGGACAATGCGGTGGACGAGGCCCTTGCAGGCTTTTGTGATACCGTTCATGTCACAGTGCATAAAGATAATTCCATAACGGTAACGGATAACGGCCGCGGGGTTCCCGTGGATATAAACCACAAGACGGGACGACCCGCAGTAGAAGTGGTCTACACGGTTCTTCATGCGGGCGGTAAGTTCGGCGGTGGCGGATATAAGGTATCCGGCGGACTTCACGGCGTGGGAGCCTCGGTGGTAAATGCCCTTTCGGAAAATATGGAGGTTGTGGTAAAGCGTGACGGTAAGATCTACAGACAGACCTATGAAAAGGGAAAGATCACATCAGACCTTATGGTCATAGGGGAGTGCGATGCGGAAGACACCGGTACACAGGTGACATTCCTGCCGGATAAGGAGATATTTAAAGAAACTCTTATTTACGATTTCGATACCTTAAAGAACAGGCTTCGTGAAATGGCCTTCCTTACCAAAGGCTTAAAGATAATCCTTACGGATGAGCGTACAGGAGCGGAGATAGAAGCCCGGTTAAAAGCCGAAAGATCTGGGAATAAAGAGGCGGAGGAGCTTACCGAAGATACTGAAGGAGAAAATTCTTCCGAGACCGGTGTGTCTGAGGAAATAAAAGAAGAAGCGGCAGAAATATCAGATACCGGCAGGGAAGAGGTATTTCATTATGAAGGCGGTATCAAGGAATTTGTAAGCTATCTGAATAAATCCAAGACCCCTGTTTATGAGGATGTTATCTACTGTGAAGGCGTAAAGGACAAAGTTACCGTAGAGGTGGCATTCCAGCATAATGACGGATATTCGGAGATCACCGAATGCTTTGCCAACAATATCAATACTCCCGACGGCGGTATGCATCTTACGGGATTTAAGAATGCCCTCACCAAGACATTCAATGATTATGCAAGAAAGAACAAGCTTCTTAAGGACAATGATCCGGCCCTTACGGGAGAGGATATAAGGGAAGGTCTTGCGGCCATTATCAGCGTAAAGATAGAAAATCCCCAGTTTGAGGGACAGACTAAGCAGAAGCTGGGAAATGCCGAGGCAAGAAGCGCGGTGGACTCCATCGTCAGCGAGCAGCTTACATATTACCTTGAGCAGAATCCTTCCCAGGCAAGAATCATCTGCGAAAAGGCAGTACTTGCCCAGAGAGCAAGGGAAGCTGCAAGAAAGGCAAGGGATCTTACAAGACGTAAAAATGTGCTGGAAGGCGGCGGGCTGCCGGGTAAGCTGGCTGACTGTTCCGACAAGGATGCCTCCAGGTGCGAGATATTTATCGTTGAGGGAGACTCTGCGGGAGGCTCTGCCAAAAAGGCAAGGACAAGGACCACCCAGGCGATACTGCCTTTAAGAGGTAAGATCCTTAACGTGGAAAAGACAAGACCGGAAAAAGCTCTGGAAAATGAAGAGATAAGGTCCATGATCACAGCCTTCGGTACGGGCATCCATGATGAGTTTGATATTGAAAAACTCAGATACAACAAGATCATAATCATGACGGATGCGGATGTGGACGGCGCCCATATCGCCACACTGCTTCTTACATTCTTTTACCGGTTCATGCCCAGGCTTATCAAGGAAGGACATGTATTCCTTGCCCAGCCGCCTCTCTATAAGATAGAGAAGAATAAAAAGATATGGTACGCCTACAGTGATGATGAGCTGAACTCCATTATCGAGGAGATAGGC
>CACWUI010000018.1 GCA_902764045.1 uncultured Lachnospiraceae bacterium | reverse complement strand
AAGCGCATAGTTAAAGCAGGCCTTGGCAAAGCTCTCTATGGAAGGACGAAGATTGTGCATCCCCATTACCACGCCGGGAGCATCCATCTCATGGATTGTTTCCCGGACCTCTTCACCGAAGGGATCTGTATATACAAGCTCAACCTTTCCGATCCCCGCTTCCATTTCCACTGCTTTGTAGATATCACCGTATGCATGTCTTGCAATGGTTATGGGCTTCGCCCATGTACGCACATATGGGTCAATCCCCTTCACGATGATAGGTGCACGGAAAACGGTTCCGTCAAGAACCGCTCTGATGGTGCCGTTGGGACTTTTGTAGAGTTTTTTCAGGTTATACTCCTCCTGTCTTGCGGCATTTGGGGTAATGGTGGCGCATTTCACACCAACATGATGCTCTTTTATTGCTTCGGCAGCCTGTGTGGTCACTGCATCATCAGTTTCATCTCTGTTTTTAAGCCCCAGATCGAAATAAACGGTATTAAGCTCCACAAAGGGCTCGATCAGTTCTTCTTTTATAAGAGACCAGAGGACCCTTGTCATCTCATCTCCGTCCATTTCCACAATAGGGTTATCCATCTTTATCTTTTCCATAAAGAACCCCCTCCTTTTTTATCGTTATTTATTTAAAATATTTTACACCGGATTCAAATATCTTCAGATCATGCTCACCGTAGATATTAACGGCAACTCCGTCATCCGTACGTTCCGCATGGGCCATCTTACCGAAAATCCTTCCATCCGCACTGGTGATACCTTCGATGGCCATATAAGAACCGTTCACATTAGTCTCTTCGCCCGTAAATACATTTCCGTCCTGATCGCAATATCTGGTGGCAACCTGACCGTTCTTGAAGAGTTCCTTTATAACTCTGTCAGGCGCAACAAATCTGCCCTCTCCGTGGGATGCGGGATTTACATAAACGCCGTTCACTTCTGCGCCTGCGAGCCAGGGACTTAAGTTTGATACAACCTTTATGTTAACGGGCTTTGAAATGTGTCTGTCGATGGTATTAAATGTAAGTGTGGGAGAATCCTTGGTCTGTCCAGCGATTTTTCCTTCAGGCAAAAGTCCGAGCTTGATAAGCGCCTGGAAGCCGTTGCATATACCGAGTACCAGTCCGTCGTTTTTATCAAGAAGCTTTTCAACCACTTCCTTTAATTTCTCATTTCTGAAAGCTGTGGCAAAAAACTTTGCCGATCCTTCAGGCTCGTCACCTGCGGAAAAACCTCCCGGGAATGCCAGTATCTGGGCCTTTGCGATCTCTTTTTCAAAAGCCTTTACAGACTCTTTCACGGCTTCGGGTGAAAGATTTCTGAACACTCCCACTTTCACCTTGGCACCGGCCTCTTCAAAGGCTCTGGCAGTATCATATTCACAGTTGGTTCCGGGGAACACGGGAATAAATACATTGGGCTTTGCCTTTTTATTTTTACATACATAAACCTTATCAGCCTTAAATGCATTTTTATTTATCTTTTCAGTCTCTTTATCTTCATCGGATACTACGGGATAAACCTCTTTTAAAGGCTCCTCCCAGGCCTTAATCATTTCACTGAGTTCAAGTTTTTTGCCATCCCACTCAAAGACGGGCTCTTTTGTGGTGACACCGATTATCTTCTTGTCCATGTTTATGCGACCGAAATGGTAATCCATCTTATCAGCCGGTATTTCCACAATAAGTGAACCGTATGAAGGATCGAAAAGATCTCTTGAAACAATACGATGGTCAAACTTAATACCCACTCCGCTTCCGAAGCACATCTTTGAAAGAGCTCCCACAAGACCGGTGTGGTCAAGGGCGTAAGCCGCAGTAACAACTCCGTCACGCATACATCTGTGAATGTCACTGTATGTCATAAGAAGCTGCTCATAAATGGGAAGCTCATGCACGTCTTTGTGAGCCTCAAACTTACATATATAACTGCCGACCTGCTTGATATCAGGCGTAACCACTTCTGACTCTTTTGCAGTGCATACCGCAAAGGAGCAAAGGGTAGGCGGAACATCCATATCCTCAAAAGTTCCGGACATACTATCCTTGCCGCCGATGGCAGGAAGACCGAAACTTATCTGTGCCTGGTGCGCACCGATAAGAGCAGCCACCACATCTCCCCATTTCTTGGGATCCTTGCCGGGCTTTCCGAAATATTCCTGGAATGAGAATCTTATCTTTTCACAATCACCGCCGGATGCAACTATCTTTGCAACGGAATCAACGATCCCCCATGAAGCGCCGTGGAAAGGACTCCAGCTTGAAAGGTAAGGATCAAATCCGTAGCTCATCATGGTTACTGTATCGCACTTGCCCTTCTTAACGGGAAGCTTATGTACCATACACTGGCTTTCGGTCTTACGGTTCTTTCCCCCGTAAGGCATTACCACATTACCGGCACCGATACTTGAATCAAAACGCTCCACAAGTCCCTGCTGTGAGCACTCATTAAGGTCTGAAAGTCTTTCAAGCCATCCCTTTCTCCAATCCTTCACTTCAGGTGTAACAAGAAGGGATTTCTTTACATCAGGTATCTCCACCACTGCTTCAGCTACCTGATGAGCGCCGTTGGTATCAAGAAATTCTCTTGAGATATCAACAATTTTCTCTCCGCGCCAGTTCATCACCAGGCGTTTTTCCTTAGTAACCTCTGCAACAGGCGTTGCCTCCAGGTTTTCTTCGTCTGCAAACTTAAGGAACGCTTCTACATTTTCGGGAGCAAGCACAACAGCCATTCTCTCCTGTGATTCTGAAATGGCAAGCTCTGTGCCGTCAAGACCTTCGTACTTCTTTGTTACTTTATCAAGATCAATAACAAGACCGTCTGCCAGCTCACCTATGGCAACAGCCACACCGCCTGCGCCGAAATCATTACACTTCTTGATAATGGTTGTCACATCAGAACGTCTGAAAAGTCTCTGCATCTTACGCTCTGTGGGCGGATTACCTTTCTGAACTTCAGCACCGCACTCATCAACGGACTTGGTGGTATGGGCTTTAGAAGATCCTGTGGCTCCTCCTATTCCGTCACGCCCTGTTCTTCCGCCAAGAAGCACAACCACGTCACCTTCCACAGGTTTCTCACGAAGTACGTCCGCTCTGGGAGCCGCACCAATAACAGCACCTATCTCCATGCGCTTTGCAGCATAGTTTGGATGATATACCTCTTTTACAAGCCCGGTAGCGATACCAATCTGATTTCCGTAAGAACTGTAACCCCTTGCTGCCTCTGTAACGATCTTTCTCTGAGGAAGCTTACCATTTATGGTTTTTGAAAGAGGTGTACGTGGGTCAGCTGCCCCGGTAACTCTCATTGCCTGATACACATATGAACGACCTGAAAGGGGATCTCTGATAGCCCCGCCAAGACATGTGGCAGCGCCTCCGAAGGGTTCGATCTCTGTAGGATGGTTATGTGTTTCGTTCTTAAAACTTATAAGCCACTCTTCTTCCTTTCCGTCAACCTCAACAGGAACAACTATGCTGCAGGCATTTACCTCTTCGGTGTCCTCCTTGTCCTTAAGCTGACCGGTCATCAGCATTTTCTTCATGGCGATGGTCGCCATGTCCATAAGGCATACGTACTTATCTTTCTTCTCACCGTAAAGCTTTTTATGGTCACGCATATACTGTCTGAATGAATCATCAAACTCGGACTCATAAAATCCCTTTCCGATCTTGATGTTTTTAAGTTCGGTAAGAAATGTGGTGTGTCTGCAGTGATCAGACCAATATGTGTCAAGAACGCGGATCTCTGTCATGGAAGGATCCCTGCCCTCAACTCTTTTAAAGTATTTATGAATGGCTGCAAAATCTTCGAATGTCATTGCAAGGTCAAGTTTTTTGTAGAGCTTCTCCTGATCCTTTGATGTCATGCCCACAAAACCTTTAAGAATCTCAATGTCCCCGGGTTCCTTGAACTTAATTTCCAGGGTTTTGGGAATACCCTCTCCCGCCTCTCTCTGGTCAACGGGATTTATAAGATGTTCCCTGATCTTATCCTGATCTTTTTTTGCGATCTTTCCTTCAAACACATAAGTAATTGCCGTTTTGATAACAGGCTCTTCTTTTTCATTCAAAAGACAGATGCACTGACATGCGGAATCTGCTCTCTGGTCAAATTGTCCCGGAAGATATTCAACAGAAACTATGAAATCATCTTTACCTGATTTAAAAGAATCAAGGCTGTAATCATCCACCGGTGCCTCTGCAAAAACTCCGTTTAAAGCTTTCTCAAAAGTCTCATCAGATATATTCTCTACGTCATATCTGTTAAGGACTCTTACACCCTTCAGTCCTTTAACACCAAGGTAATCAGCAACCTCGTTAAATATCTCTTTTGCCGCTACGGCATAGGGCTCTTTTTTCTCAACATAAACTCGTCTTACACCACTCATAAACGCTTCTCCTTATTGAATGAATTGTACTGTAATAAAACACAGTCATAACGTTTAGTATTTTAACATATATTTTTCACTTTGGGGAGACGGGGGGATGGATTTTACGTAGGTTTTAAAGCACAAAAAAAGAGCCGGAGCAACCGTCCACCGACTCCCTCAGCCCTGATTTAATACGCAGTAACATAAACATACGAATTCCCTTTTTTTCCGACTCTTTTAACAACTCCAATATCGTTCAGCACATTAAGCACCAGCGATGCAAAACTCCTGCTGATTCCTGCTGCCGCAGCAAGATCAGCCGAAGTAAACTCTCCCTCAAGTTCAGGGGGCACCACCCGCAGATAATCGTTTACACAATTAAATTCAATGATCTCCCTGATTCCCAAAGGCACACGGTCATACCGCTCGTAACCGCTTCCCCGTTTCCGTCTCCTTTTTGCAACCTTTATCTTATACTCCTCCATATCCATCATATAAAGATGTATACGAAGGTTGGGATTTTGCAAAAGACCTTTTAACCCGTATAACTCCTCAAAAGCATAATATTCATTCATATGTACCGGCGACATACGAAAAGCCGTCTGCTTTTTTCCGTCAATATATGAGATCCATTTATTCACCGCCATGGGGTAAACTACAGTAACCGTGTAATTGTTCAAAAAAACAGCCAACTTATCCCTTAATTTACCCAAATGTGCAGTCTGTATCTCAGTCACATGACCATCTTTACAAATATCGGCAAAAAAGCCGTCAAGGGCCACCTCGTGGCAGTCCCTGTCCGGCTCAATGTAGTTTTTTAATATAGCATGCACAGACTTTTCGGCAAGGGTTCCCACACCGCCTGCCTCGTAAGGATTGCTTTCACGTCTGGCAACGATCTCATCTGAAACCACATCCTTAACTTCCGAAAAACGGTCATGGTCCAGATAATCCGACACCGCTTTTTTTACAAATCTGTCATATACAGTCATAAGTACGCCTCTGTCTTACCTGCTTTCCTCGCTCTGGGTCCCGAACTCAGACAATTTGATCCCTTCGTTTCTGTCCATGACCATCTTCACGCTCCATTCATGGGCAAACAGCAAAAGAACACGTCCATCCATGTCCCGGATCTTTTTCATATCAGATGTAGGTGACATGTTGTCTGTGTCAAACTCCTGGTAATTATCTACGTATCTTATATATTCAAATGGCAGTATCTCAAGATTGATATCAACGTTGTATTCGCTGTCCAGCCTGAACTTCAGCACATCAAACTGCAGCGTACCCACGGCACCCACGATGATCTCTTCCATGCCGGTGATATATTCCTGAAATACCTGTACCGCCCCTTCTCTTGCGATCTGGGTAATACCCTTTACAAACTGCTTACGCTTCATGGTATCCACCTGTCTTACCCTTGCAAAATGTTCCGGGGCAAAAGTGGGGATCCCTGCATATTGGAACTTCTCTTTAGAAGTACAGAGCGTGTCACCGATAGCAAATACACCCGGATCAAAAATACCGATGATATCACCTGCATAAGCCTTTTCCACTATCTTTCTTTCCTGCGCCATTATCTGTGTAGGCTGGGCAAGTTTAATGTTTTTACCACTCTGTACATGGTATGCCTCCATACCCGCGTCAAACTCACCGGAGACGATACGCATAAAAGCAATTCTATCCCTGTGAGCCTTGTTCATATTAGCCTGGATCTTAAACACAAATGCAGAAAAAGGCTCAGTATAAGGATCGATGATTCCCTTATCCGACTCCCTCTTAAGAGGTGGTTCGGACATTTCAAGGAAGCTCTCCAGGAAATTTTTTACGCCGAAGTTGGTAAGTGCGGATCCGAAAAACACTGGAGTAAGCTCGCCTTTGCGGACCCTGTCCATGTCAAATTCACTGCCTGCCCCCTCAAGGAGTTCATTATCCTCATTTAACTTTTCAAGGAAAAAGTCACCGATCTTGCTTTCCAGTTCATCTGATGAAAGCGGTATCATCTCCGTCTCCACTTCCTTCTGGCCGTTCATGGCAGCGGTAAACACGGAAACCTCTTCAGTTTTCCTGTCATAGACACCTTTAAAGTCCTTGCCCGATCCTATGGGCCAGTTCATGGGATAAGTGTGTATCCCCAAAATACTCTCTATATTGTCAAGCAATTCAAATGGATCCATGGCCTGTCTGTCCATTTTGTTTATGAACGTAAAAATAGGTATATGTCTTCTGACACACACCTTAAAAAGCTTTATGGTCTGTTGCTCAACACCCTTTGAAGCATCGATCACCATTACGGCACAATCCGCTGCCATAAGGGTACGGTAGGTATCCTCCGAGAAGTCCTCATGCCCGGGAGTATCAAGGATATTTACGCAAAAGCCGTCATACTCAAACTGCATAACAGATGATGTTACGGAAATACCCCTTTGCTTTTCTATCTCCATCCAGTCGGAAACAGCAGTCTTGCCAGTCTTTCTTCCCTTTACGGATCCGGCGCTTGTTATGGCACCTCCGTAAAGCAGGAACTTCTCAGTCAGAGTTGTCTTACCTGCGTCCGGATGGGAGATAATGGCAAAGGTACGCCTTCTTCCGATCTCGTTCTTTAAGTCACTCATTTAAGCGTCCTCATTGAGAGCAAAATCATACTGTACCTCAGACCTTGCATCTATCCTTCTGAAGATATTTACGGCTGTATTAAGAATACCGGTAAAATCCTCGGGCTCGGCTTCCACCTTAAGAATGCTTTCTCTTGTAAACTCTGCATTTATCACATCTTCAATCTCACTTAGCTCCTGATTTATCTTTTCAATGTTTTCGTCATTAATAAGGCTTTTAGCCATTTTTACGTTATAAAATTTTGTCATGATTTCCCTTTCTTAAATATCTTTTTCGAATCATTATAACACCCGACGGTAAAATATAAAACATTTTGCGTATTTATGATAAAATGTAAAATATTATGTACATCTCCTACGGGAGACATAGGGACGGTTTTTTTTAGGACATGGGGACGGTTTTCTGTCTCCCGCAGGGAGACTGAGAACTGTCACCGTGTCTCGTTTCACTCTCACTGACTCTCATTTCATTTACCTCACGGCTCTCTTTTCTTTCCGTCTCAGCCCCCGCAGCCTTTACTTCATCCTCTTTACTCATGCTCTCACCTCCCCTCTTTAATAACCTGATAATGTCCTTCGCTTTCATTTCGATCTCCTTCTAAACGAAACAAAAATCCGATGTGATCTGACTCAAAAAATTCTTTTTTCAGTGCCATTTTTAAAGACACCTTTACTCCCTTATCATATCAAATCTGAGTGGTTTTGTCAAAGATTCAACACAACCTCTCACCTCAGTAACCGCAAGGTTTTCGGAGGGGATCAGGGGGATATCACCCCCCATGTTTTTTTACACCTGTATAGCGGGTTTTCAGGGGTTTTCGAGGAGACATGGGTGACGGTTCTGTGTCTCCCTGGCGGGCGACACAAAAACCGTCCACCATGTCTCCCTTGTAAGCGTCCTCCGGTACCCTCAGCAACGGTATTTGACAGTTATAAAAATGAGTTGTATAATCAACGCGAAAAGGTTAATACATTTCCATGGCGAAACGGCGAAAGCCCCGGAGTTGCTGCTCCGGGGCTTTCTATTTCTGTTTTGGTGCGGGAAGACTTATTTCCCGGGGCTTGCTACCGGCGACTACTTACCGTCTAACCACTTGCAGTTGAAAGAAAACCGTCCCCCGGGTCTCCTTGAAACCGCCCCCCTGTCTCCTCAAAAAAAAAGACAGAGAATCTTCTCTCTGTCTGCTACATATATGACTCCCTTATTCGGAAGGCTCCGGCTGCTCCTCCGGAATGGCTCCGGCTTTTCTTTTGATATTGTAAAGATAAGTATCCGCCGCTGCCTGGGCAGCCTCAAATATACTCTGGATCCTCAGGGCCGCATCGGCGATATTGCCCGCCTCCACAAGATTTATGGTCCTGTCCTCAAGCTTCAGCTTAAGGTCTCGGATCTCCAGGCGGAGTCTGTTATTCTCTCTTTCCTGCTCTAAGAGCAGCTCCAGAAGCTCGGCCCGGTTCAGTTTTTTCAGTTCATTTTCGGTCATGTTTATTGCCTCTCAATAGATATAGGAGACATGGTGACGGTTTTGTGTCTCCCTGAAGGGAGACACAAAAACCGTCCCCCATGTCTCCTCTAATCCAGTTTAAAGTTCTGGGTCAAAATATCCGCAATGGTGTTTTCATTAAAATATCTGTCAAGCTTTGCCTGGAGTATTTCGTAAAACATGTGCATGTTGCAGCTGGATGGCATACCGATGCTGCAGTATTCGTCGTCTTCAACGCATCTGTTCACGCGCATGGTATCCTCCATGGTGTCAAAAATGTCCATCAGCTTTATGTCTTCGGGCTTTTTGGCAAGGCGGTATCCACCTGCGGCGCCCATGGTATGAGCAACCAGTCCCGCACCTCTTAATTTCTGCATAATACGCTGGACAAATTCACGACTGATCTTTATGGCATCGCTTACTTCTTTGGAGCTTACGTCGCCCTCCTGCTGCGATAAAAACAAAATACACCTTAATGCATAATCCGTCGTAAGATTGATCTGCATAAAATCTCCCCCTTAAGTTTCTGTGGTTCTATGTCAAACTGTATTAGTTCGATTATAACACGACTATTGTAAAAGGACAAGGGATACAAAAACTGTCCCCTTGTCTTCATAGTTTTTTCGTATTCTTTTACGGGCTCTTGGGCTGGAGCAGCCAGCCACCGGAGCTGAAGGTATATATCTTACCGTTTATCCTGTATTTGCCTGTAGCCAGCCAGCCGCGGCTACCGAAGTATGACCAGTGGGGTGTGCTCTGTCCGTCAGCCTTGCCGAGATACTGCCAGCCTGTACGCATCCAGCCGTTTGACCCGAAGTAAGACCAATGAGGCACCGCCTCTCCGTCTGCCTTGGTGAACTTTTTCCATCCCGTAACCAGCCAACCGTTACTTCCGAAGTAGCTTGTATGGACTTTGTTTCCACCATCAGGATTAGCTGAAGTACCGATAGTCTGCCATCCTGTGCGGAGCCAGCCGTTTGCGCCGAAGTAAGACCAGTGAACGGGTTTGTTTCCGTCCGGATTCGCCGTTCCTTTACCGAATTTCACCCACCCCGTACGAAGCGCACCATCGTTACCAAAATAGGACCAGTGAGGATTAATTTCTCCCTCCTTCGTAGACATATAATGCCAGCCTGTATACATATTTCCGGTACCGGATTCAAAATATGACCAGTGAGGTGTTTTTTGGCCTTCTTTAGAAGTAAGATAGTGCCATCCCGTCATCTTTTTACCGTTTTTGTAAAGATACCAGTTATTTCCCTCTTTTGTAAGACCGTTCTTTATGCTGCTGTTCTTAACCGTAAATGTGACCGTCTTGTTTCTTCCGGCAATATTTTCTTTTGCAACAACACTTGCTTTTCCTGCAGTATTTCCGTAGGCAACATTTGAATTAATGGTGAGAACATTAGAATTCCTTGAAGTCCATACAGGAGTTTCACCTACATTTACGTAAGCATTGGGCCATGTATCCGCAAGACCTATGTCAATAAAAACATTACCCAATGTCAGGCTTGTTCCCTTGTTTAATGTTGTATTTTTGATATAACTTAAATCCGGGCTCTTTTTTCTTTTGATCATGCTTGTACTCAAAGTCATGCCGGTCAGTCTCTTGGAATTCAAGGCAGCTGTAGATTTGGTGTTTGGTCTGCCGGAAGACTTGCCGAATATCTGCACCCAGTAATAACAATCCCCGTACTTCACACATGCAAAGCCCACGCAGTTAAATCCCAGATCACGGCGTCCGCTTTCGGTCCAGGACATGGAAAGCATGTTTCGTCTGTGACCCTGATAATTGAAACTTGAGTCCTCTTCTTTAAACTTATTTAACACATAATTCGGATCCAGCGCCGCAGAGGATGTGGAAGCGTAAATGTTCTCACCTATTGCGCTGTAGCCGTTTCCGATAAGACCGGATTTGCCGGTGCCGTCCGGCCTGGTATGGTCGAAATTAAGCGCGATCTCCGCCGCCCTCTGCATGGCATGCTTTTCAAGGGTATAGTCATATTTCAGAGTAGGCAGCGCCCCTGCCTTTATCCATCCTTTGGAACCGGACGGTGTATAATACCAGTTCTTCTGTCTGCGCCATGTGTTCAGAGGATTAAGCATCTTTCTGGCTACAGACTGATTATATTCCGGAGTGAGACTTACGGTAACGTTGGCAGCTTCTGACTTTTCAGGCAGCGCGATCAGTGGCGCGCACACGCAAAGAAAGGCTGCTAACACGATCACCAGCGCTTTGATAATCCGGCTGTGTCTTCTCCCTTTTTTCACCTTCATCAACCCCTAACATAATATTTCCATAAATATCGTTTTATTAATAAATCAAGACTCTCTCCCGATACTATTATAAAACTTCTATGGTTTGGTTTCAATGAACAAATGACATATTTTACAAAAAAAAACAATTTTTTCACTCCAACATTTCCCTGTAGATCACATTTTTCGCAACGCCACGATCCTTTGCCGCCGCCTTCATGGCGTCTTTTTTATCCATTCCCTGCTCCATGTAAAAATGCACATGCTCCTTTACCGTAAGATCCTCCCATTTGCTTCTTTCTTCCGCCCGGATCTCGCTTAAAGGTTTTCCCTCTATGATGAGCACGTACTCTCCCCTGGGGGCATTTTCATTAAAATATTTTACTGCGCTTCCCAGTGTCATGGTCATCCGTGTTTCGTGGATCTTTGTCAGTTCCTTTATTACGGCAAGCGGGCGGTCTTCTCCCAGGGTATCACGAAGTTCCTTTAATGTGCCGGTCAGATGATGGGGGGCTTCATAAATGATAATGGTCCTTGTTTCCGATCTTAATTCCTCAAGGATCCTGCGGCGCTCTTTTTTTTCCGGAGGAAGGAATGCTTCAAACACAAATCGCCTTGTGGGCATTCCCGAAATGGTAAGGGCTGTGATGCAGGCGGCGGGTCCCGGAAGGGATGTGACCTCTACCCCTGCCTCTATGCATTGTCTGACTATCTCCTCACCGGGGTCGGAAATGCCGGGGGTTCCCGCGTCGGTAATAAGGGCAACGGTTTTGCCGTTCAACATTTCCTTTACCAGCTCCGCGGCTTTTTCCGTTCTGTTGTGCTCGTGATAGCTGGTCATGGGAGTTTTTATCTCAAAATGGTTCAGGAGTTTTATTGAATTGCGGGTATCCTCGGCGGCAATGATGTCTGCTTCTTTAAGAGCCCGGATAACACGAAGGGTAATATCCTCAAGATTTCCGATGGGGGTGGCGCAAAGCATGAGCCTGCCTTTTTTTTCTTCTGACATGTGGTTTATTCCTTTCCTGAATACATGGCCTTTACTTCATCCGAATACACTCCCGGGGCCTTATACACTATAAGCGGCGGTTCTATGATCATCTGTACGCCGCCGTCCTTTACCGCTTCCACCAGGATCAGGTTTGCCCGCTCTCCTTCCTTCGGATGGACAAATCTCATGCGCTTTGCCTCAAGCCTGTTTTTCTTAAGTTCGGCAAAAATCTCCGTCATCTTCCTTGGTCTGTGGACAAAAAAGAAACGCCCGCCCGCATTTAATGTACGGGAGGCAGCTGCTGACACGTCCGAAAAATCGCACATTATCTCATGTCTTGCAAGAGCCTTCGGTGTGTCAGGATTGGTAAGACCTTCCCCCGCCGACATATAAGGGGGATTGCTTGTCACTATATCAAATGTGTCCGTTAAAAGGGACTCGTTTTTTATATCACCGCATATAACATTTATCTCATCCTCAAGACCGTTCAATAAAACACTTCGTCTGAAAAGATCCGCGCTTTCCTTCTGGATCTCTATCCCCGTCACACGGGCCGCCTTGTCTCTTGCCATGAGCAGTATCGGGATAATGCCGTTTCCGCTGCAAAGGTCAAGGGCTTTGTCCCCGGGGCTGCTCCGGACAAAATCGGCAAGGAACACCGCATCCGTCCCAAAACAAAAAAGACCGGGGTTTTGGATAATGCGGTATCCCCTGCGACCCAGGTCGTCTATTCTTTCTTCGGTTTTTTTTGAGTTGTCTGTTGTCACACCTTCCTCACTTCATCCGCAGACCGCTCCACCACTTCACGGTCCTCAGTGTCATCTTCCACCATTACCTTTACCATTTCCCGCAGCACGTTTACGGCGATCACCACGCCCTGCCTGTCATCGCCTTCGATCCGTACCTTATCTCCCACGGCAGGCATCCTGGAGTGCAGATATTCATAAGTATCATTTTCATGACCCAGACAGCACATGAGCCTTCCGCATATGCCGGAAATCCCTGCGGGATTTAAAGCAAGGTTCTGGTCCTTTGCCATCTTGATGGACACGGGGGTAAACTCCGGCATGCAGGAAGCGCAGCACATCTGCCTTCCGCAGGCGCCGATGCCTCCCATCATCTTGGCTTCATCCCGGACGCCTATCTGGCGCAGCTCTATCCTCATCTTAAAGACCGCCGCCAGATCCTTTACCAGCTCCCTGAAGTCCACCCTGTCATCCGAATAAAAATAAAAAAGAACTTTCTTATTATCAAATAAATATTTGGCGCGGATCAGCTTCATGTCAAGTCCGCGCATCTTTATCTTTTCATTGCAGATATCAAATGCGTCCTTTTCACGTTCTCTGTCATTTTGCACCTTTTCCAGGTCGCTCTCCTTAGCCACCCGGATAATGGAGCGGATGGGCTGCACCGCATTTACCTTTTCGGGATCACAGTCGTCAAGCACCACCCTGCCCAGATCCACGCCCATTTCTGTCTCGGCAATGACGTGGTCTCCCAAAACCGGATTGGCGGCGCCTGTGGTATAGAACCTTATGGGCCCGCATTTTTCAAATCTTACACCTATAAGTTTGCTCAAATAATTTTTATCCTTTCATGTTGTCGCTGATGGTGAGGAATAACAGTTCCATCACCAGATCGAAGCTTACATTGGCATGAAGCCTCTCACGGGCGTTATTTATAGCCGTGGTAATGTTGTCGATGCCTTCGTATGAGAGGGTCTGGGCCTGCCTGCTGATCTCCTTGAGATATTCCTTAAATAAGAGCCCGTTGGCATCACGGGTGCTTTCAAAGAGCAGAAGATCCCTGTACCAAAGAAGCATGATGTCAAAGAAGTAGTCAATGCCCAGCTCCGAATAATAGTCGGCTTTACGCACATAGCCCATGAGCTCGTTTAACGTGAGATCTTCAATATTTACCAAAACCTCCAAAGCGTCCTTCTTTAATTTTTTAAAATCCGGATTGGTAAATGTAATGGAACCCCGGCCGATCTTTCCGTCGGCAAAGGCTTCCGCAAACCTGATATCCTCCTGAGTCACATCCGGGTCATCGCCGAAATGGGTCTCGAAGTACTGCTCCACCATCTCGTCGGGCATGGCGGGGATATTTATCACCTCGCACCGGGAAATGACCGTGGGCAGGATCAGCTTCTCGGTGTTTGTAAGAAGGAAGATGACCGCATATTCCGGGGGTTCCTCCAGTGTTTTTAAAATGGCGTTCTGGGCTTCCACCGTCATGTGCTCGGCCCCCACCACGATGTAAACCTTGTATTTGGAAGCGTAGGGCTTTACCGAAATATCGTCGATAAGCTTTTCCCTGATCTCGTCAACGGAAATGCTGCGCTGCCCCTCGAGACGGTCTATTATGATGATGTCCGGGTTGTTGCCGCTTATTGCCTGAAGACAGGAATGGCACTGATCACAGGGCTCGATATCCTCCGGCTTCGCGGTCTTTTCCTCCAGCTTTTTCTCCACCGTCTCACAAAGAAGGGTCCTGGCAAACCTTTTGGCAATGGTCCTTTTGCCCGATCCCTCGTCTCCCACAAGAAGGGCCGCATGGGCGATCTGCCCGGATAAAATGATCTTATGAATATGTTCCTTCAGCTCGTCAAAGCCGAATACTTCTGAATAATCTTTCACCGTCTCACCTCATTTCTTTCGCTTAAGTTTATCACAATTTTATTTTGTTTTCCATGTTGTTTTTT
>CACWUI010000017.1 GCA_902764045.1 uncultured Lachnospiraceae bacterium | reverse complement strand
CGGCTACAATCCGACGACCGAGGCGCACGGGCGCGTGCTCGAAACGGCCGCGAAGATGTTCCAGCGTTCGTTCCGCCCCGTGCTCTATGTGGGCGGCGGCGCGGTGCGCTCCGACGCGGGCGATGAGATCAAGGCGCTCGCCGACCTGACAGGCGCGCCGATCGTCACGACGCTCCCCGCGCGCGGCATCGTCTCCGACGACGACCCGGCCGTGCTCGGCATGCTCGGCATGCACGGCACGATCGCCGCGACGGGCGCCGTGCAGCGCTGCGACCTGCTCGTCGCGATCGGCGCGCGCTTCGACGACCGTGTGACCGGCAAACTCGACGCGTTCGCGCCCGGCGCGCGCGTCATCCACATCGACATCGACCCGGCGGAGATCGGCAAGAACCGCGCAGCCGACGTGCCGATCGTCGGCGACGTCAAGACCGTGCTCGACGCGCTCATCCCGCAGATCGAACAGCTCCACGCGGAATACGGCAAGCCTGACCTGAGCACATGGTGGACGCTCCTCAACAAGTGGGTCGAACGGTATCCGATCCGCTACGAGGAGCCGACGGATGGCACGCTCGCGCCGCAATGGGTCGTCGAACAGCTCTCGGACGCGGCCGACCCGGACACAATCTGGGTCTCCGGCGTCGGACAGCACCAGATACGCCTGACGGCGGGGGCTGATCAGGAAGGTTTGGCCGTCCTTCATCAGCACGCCGACCGGTTCGCCGTCAACGGATGAAAGAGTGTAAACGCCCTCGGGAGAGACCGCCAGCACCAGCGGGCAGGACTGCCCGTCCCCATCCGTCACCGTGCCCCGCAGATAGAAGCTGCCGCCGCGCAGAAAGGCGCATTCATCCGCCGCCGGGCGGATCTCCGGCAGGGTCTCCAGCCCCACGGAGGCGCGAAGGATGCTTCTGGCGTCCTCCGGTTTGATCTCTCCGTCGCCGTTGGCGTCCGCTGCCAGAAACGCGGGGGAACCGAATTCATAGGATTCCAGCCGCACCGACGCCCGCAGCGCCAGCCGTGCGTCGCCGGGTTTGACGCTTCCGTCGCCGTCCACGTCGCCGGGAATCGGCGCCGCCTGGGCGGTCGGCAGCAGCGCGCAAAGCAGCAATAAGGCGCTGAGCGCCAGAGAAACCGTCTTTTTCAACATCGTCATGATCATCCGGAGAAACGTATCGCCTGACAAATTCATCATTCAGACCGCCGTGCATGAAAAGATATCCGTCGATATGGTGAATATAGGCAATGTTTTTACCCTCTGCCGCCGCCTTTATCAATTCATTCATTTTCAGACACACAGTAGGTTGCGCAAATATTGAAAAACCCGTTTCATGTTTATTCCAAAGATAACTCAGATCATGATTTCCGTAACACCATAATGTATCGGAAAATTCATTTGCAAATCTCACTGCAGCGTCATAGGTTTTTATATAAAGATCTATGTTCTTTTCCTGATACCAGTCGTCGGCTATATCCATAAGACATACTGCTCTGTCGGCAAGTCCTTTATTTAAAATTTCGGATGCTTTTTTAAACATATCAGGCTTCAGATGAACATCGGGTATCACTATTACTTTCATATTATCTTTCTCCTTAGGCACTGATCCGTACATTTTTAAAATCCGTTACAATAATCTCATCTATCGAAACATCCAGCACCGCTGCAAGCACCACCAGATTATCTATGGTGGGCATGGCTGTGCCGTGCTGCCATTTGTAGATCGCCTGGGGTGTGGTAAAACCGAACACCTCCTGCAGATCTTTTACCGACAGACCAGCCGCCTCTCTGAGTCTTGCTATATTTTTTCCCGTTGCCACCATATTGATGGCAGGCATAACATACATTTTTTTATCCTCCGCTTAATTTTTTTAATTAAAAGTTCCCGTCAAAAAACCGTCTGCCCCACATAAGGCAAACGGTTTAAAATGCGAATTTTTGTCGACTGTTACCCTGTCAAAAATTCTCCGGGTCTTTGATCAAAAAAATATCTTCCCGCGTCCGTATAACCTCAGGTGAAGGCACGAAATCAACACTCCACTCAAAATGACTGTCAAGTGAAGAATAGTGTCGTTTAATATATAATATGCAAATACTGTCTGTCGTTCTCATGTCCTTCTCCTTTCCCAAGGTTACCCCTGATACTTAAATGTTGTTATTTACAATCCGAATAATAACACGTTTTTTTTCATTTGTCATTCAACCTGTGGTTTAAAATCATTTTCACCCGTCAAACTCAAATATTGCAAAATGACATATGCCTCCATTCATTCATCCATGGTCTCAAGCAAAAAGCTTACGGGTCTGAATCCGTCATTGCATGATATCATGGCCGATCTTTTATTCTTCATCCAGCCGTCATAGATATCCTCGCCGCCATGAGCCAGTGTCATGACAAAGGGTGAGATAGTATCCCAGGCACTGTCGCAGAATCCTTCCGGCTTTTCCCATCCGTTTGCGATAAAGACCTGCCCCTCTTCTATATCACATGCATGCTCTATGGGATTTTCATATTTTTCAATAAGATCCTCATATATGCTTTTTCTCATTACCGTGATCTTTACTCTTTTCATCT
The DNA here is from genome assembly GCA_902764045.1 of uncultured Lachnospiraceae bacterium. Classification (GTDB taxonomy): domain Bacteria; phylum Bacillota; class Clostridia; order Lachnospirales; family Lachnospiraceae; genus UBA4285. Next base: position 20,934 of record CACWUI010000017.1, on the reverse strand, counting down.
ATCCGTTTCTCTTTTCCCTGATTTTTCTTAATTTTATCATTTTTAGTTTTTTTTTGGCACAATATAATATAGTTTTTTTACAGAACAGGGGGAGACGGAAAAAAGTTTACCGATTTGTACTAACAAAAAATAACGATCTGATACTATACATTTGTATGATTTTCGTTGTATCATAGGGGCAAATTTATAAAACGTAGGAACATATTATGCAATGTCATTAAGTTAAGGACAACTAAAAAAGAGACTTTCTATTTCGAAAAATAGGGGTCTCTTTTTTTGTGCGCTATGGTATAGTTTGTTTATTATTTGTTTAAGAGTTTAGATTGTAAAGCCATGTTAGCTAAATAACACGTTACATATTATTAATTCTTACTTCTCTTCTTTTTGCCCATTGCAATACTTGTTGCTGCTATACCTGCAGCTGCAACAGCGGCTGTTACATAAAGAGCTGTGTTAACTGAATCTCCTGTGTTCGGTCCGCTTGTTCCTTTTGAACTGCTGCCATTACTGTTGCTTCCACCGTTGTTTCCATTGTTGTTATCACTTCCGCCGTTATTTTCATTGCTGTCAGCTGAAGCAATAACTGTAGCAGATGTAGATTCCTCTTCAACATCATCAAGAATCTTTTCGTTTTCACCCTCTGTAATGATTGTCTGGGCCTTATCATTTACATCTTTATGAGTAATCGGATTTTCCTGAGTTGCATTTTCGTCTTCGCCACCTGCTGCGTAAGCAGACTCAAATACAACATACTTCTTGAGTGGCTGAATAGTTACATTTTCAAAATTCATTTCCCACTCACCATTTACATCATCTGCAACACATTCAATTGTGTTGGTTGCCACTTCCGGATTGATGATTTTACCATTTTCGTCAATCTCCACAATTGTTCCTGTTACTGTGTATGTAACACCTTTAACAAGATTGGTATATGTAATTGTGTCATTAATTGTCTGAACTGCTTTTGTCTCATCAAATGTAAGACGTAATTCAGCGTCTGCAGAAGCAGTCTTTCCGTCCGCCTTTACTATTGTAGCAAGTTCGCCTTTTTTAGAAGTTGTTGTCTCTTCTTTGGAAGTTGTTGTCTCTTCTTTAGAGGTTGTTGTCTCTTCTTTGGAAGTTGTTGCCTCCTCTTTAGATGTTGTTGTCTCTTCTTTAGAAGTTGTTGTCTCCTCTTTAGATGTTGTTGTCTCTTCTTTAGACGTTGTTGTCTCCTCTTTAGATGTTGTTGTCTCCTCTTTAGACGTTGTTGTCTCTTCTTTAGACGTTGTTGTCCCTTCTTCAGACGCTGTTGTCTCTTCTTCAGAAGTTGTTGTCTCGCTCTCTTTTTTAACGACTACTGTCTGAGCCTTGGCAGTCTTGTCTTTGTGCTCTGCTTTATCATTTGCATCGTCTTTGTTAACAGCTGCCTCATAAACAACATATTTTTTACCTGCTTCAAGATTCACGTTTTCGAATGTAACTGTCCATGTTCCGTAACCTGAATCATCAGCAACAAATTCTTCGTCTTTCGTTCTTATTACAGTCTCATCATCGACACATACAAGCTGGCCTTTTATGATATATGTTGCTCCGCCTGTTAAATCTGTGTATGTAATAGTATCATCTACACTATATGTTCCTGCCTCAACTTCAACAGACTTAGACTCTGTAGAACTGTTACCATCTACGCTTACAGTTGTAGCAAGAGATCCTTCTTTTTTAGATGAAGATGACTCCTCTTCAGATGAAGAAGACTCCTCCTCTGACGAGGATGATTCTTCTTCTGATGATGAAGATTCTTCTTCTGATGAAGATGTGGTTGTCTCTGTCTCATCTTCGCAGGTCTGATCAATCGTAACTGTAGGGGTATCAGGCGTGTTGTCATCGAAGCCCGTGCCGAAATATATCATGCCGTTCGCATCGATCACAGCGTTCGTGTTGTTTTCGAAAACACTGGTTGCAGCAGCAACGGCCTTGTCCTTGTCTTCCTGAGACGGATTCGATGTTACACCCCAGTAGTACTCCGCATTGTAGGCATCGGTGACTTTGTAATTCGGAGCACCGCCACCAGGCATGTATCCGGGAAGCTCGTAGGAGCCGCCGCCTGCCATCTTCGTATAATCACCAGGGCCGGAATAGTTGCCGTAACGAATGCGAGACTCCGGAGTGAAGTCGTCCAACCACATGAGGTCGTAGGAGCTGTTGTCGAAAGCCGCGAGGCCGTTCTGCGAACGCAATCCCATGATGCCCAAGTCGCAAACGTAAATCACACCGGTACGAAGTGCGTAAGTCGTATAACGCTCGCCAATAAGGCTTGCATCGTTGTTTCGCACAAGAGCGTTGTACACGTACAGCTTGTTATTCGTAGTCGCCGACTCATTGAAGTAGAAGTAGCCACTATTGCCAGTAAAAGTGACTGACTTCACGTACGCATTAACGTTTGCCTTGCCGTCAGTGACAGTGGGCGATGGAGTATTGGCGATGAATGCGCCCAAGCCTTGGTTATCTTTGAACTCCGCGCCGTCAACAAGAATCGTGAGGTATTGCTCCAACGAGGTAACCTTGCCACCTTTTGCATTCACGTCCGGAGCCGCCTGCGGGCCGGGGTTGTAGCCAATGTTGTGGAAAACGGCACCGGTCAGGTAGTTAACTCGGGTGTACTGACCTGACGTGCCCGTGTTCGGCTTCACAACTTCCGACTCGAAGTGCTTGTCCTCGCCGTCTACATCGATGTTGGCGAAGGTCGCGGTAGCGCCGCCGGGAACCTCGAACATTACTATGTCTGAAGTTCTCTTTACCGACTGCTTGTCAGGCTGCTTTGTGTATATTGTACCCTCAGCCTGAACAGTACCTACAACATAGATACCACCCTCGCTGCATCCCAGCTTATCCTTAGCAACATCCCAGCTCTTTACAGCTTTGTCAGCCGAGCTTCCGTCATTACTATCGTTACCGTTTGCACCATCGACATAGATCCATGTGCCTTCAGCTGCATAAGCAGGTAAATTGTTGCCTGCCTGCAGTGCAACTCCGAATACTAATGACGGTGCCATGATGATCGGCAATAATTTTTTAACAAATTTCTTATTACTCATTTCAAAAAACTCTCTTTCCTTTACTACATATCTCATTTAACCTATATCGTATTATTTTGATTTGTTTTAAACTAAAAAAAAAGCCGTTAACAATACTTTTGTAGTGCAGAACACACCACTGGTTGCCGATTCTACCACACTCACCCACAGGATTTCAAGAGGAATTCCACAATTTTTTCACATTTTTTTCAAACCTGTATCTTTGCTTTATATCCGGATACTTCTCCCTGTCCACTTCACTAAGGAACATCTCCAGCAGACGGGCGTATATCCCGAAATCATCATACAAAGCCATGTATATCATTAGCTTTTCCTTCGTCTCCGTATGTTCTGCCACTCCTATTATCTTATATAGATACTTATTCGAGCGTCTCTCTTCTTCAGTTAGTGTTTCCCTTTTAAAATGTCTTACTATGTCTCCCGGGTTAATATTTCTTTCGGTCATTTCATTTCCTCCTTTTACCTCAGCGCAGACAGAGCAATATCCTTGGGGTAGGGCTCCGCTTCCATATCAATTACATCCAAAATCAGTCTTTTTCCCGCATAATTTTCTCTTACCCGGGCTTTTGCTTTAATATGCACGAACATATCATTTTGGATATTTATATCCTTTGCAGCGATCTCAACCCCCAGAAAGCTTATATCATTCATACAGCAAGTCATAACCATCCGCCCTGCCATAAAACCGTCCCGATCCGGTTTTTCTTTTACCTGCAAATGTGCATCGATGATCTTGCCCTCATAATTTCCCGGGAATTCTAAAACGTCAACGTACCATGCCGGAAAATCTTTGTCAGACAGCACTATCTCATTCACAGAAGGGTCAAAGGGCAGGGGATTTCCGAAGATCTTCTCATGATACCCCATGGGACTCTCCCACAAGAACAGGGCTTTGGTATTCATGATCCTGAAAAGAGTAGCGTAGATATCAAGCGCCTCTTTTTCTTTTGCCCGGTTGATTATCACAGGGTCTGCCACGGCTATCATGTCCCGCATTTTTTGTGGCATATTCCTGTAATACCCTTTCGTCATTGCATTATATTCAACAAATATTCTGTCCGGATCATGGTCTTTTATCCCTGCATTGATAAATTCCCTGATATCCTCATCTTCCCGGAAGACAACCTTTGTCTTATATTCTGAAAGCAGCTCTTTATCATAATCAACCTGTCCGCTCTCGAAAGCAAGTATAAGTGTCTTTCCCGCCTCCCTTTTATGAAAAAAATCTCTTGTTATCAGGGATTGTATATATGTTGTTTTTCCTGCTTCGATAAATCCCGTGACTATGTGGGCTTTTACATTTTTTTCCAATATTTTTCACCACAAAAAAAGCGCCAAAGCATCAAAACTTTGCGCCTTTTAAAATCTATCAGTCATCCAAAAGTGCAACAAGGCGTCCGTTCACCTTACCTGCCTTTAATGTATCAAGTCCTTCTGCTATCTCCTCAAAGCTTATGGTATTAAGAACCGGATCAAGCTCACCGGAAGACATCATCTCATAGCAATCTCTGATATCCTCAGCATCACCGCCGCAGCTTCCCACCACCTGTGCCTGCTTCAAAATAAGAGTCATGGTATTTATATTTGCAAAATCCTCAGACATCCCGACTACGACTACTCTTCCGCCGGGCGCCACTGCCTCAAGCGCCTCAGCCGTGGTAGTACCTGCCCCAGCAAAGTCAACGATAACCTCACAGCCTTTGTCAGCCAGGTCCTTAGGAGTCTCTACCGCTCCTGCACATCCCAAGCTCATTGCAAGGTCTCTTGCAGACTGCTTTCTGGATGATACGTAAACTTCGCATCCCTTTATGACAGCGATCCTTGCACCTATCTGACCGAGACCGCCTATGCCGATGATACCAACCTTCATACCCGGCTTGATACCGCCTGCCACGACAACCGCATGACGGGAAGTCATACCCGCATCGGTAGCTGCCGCCGCCTTTGCGAAGTCAACATTATCAGGAACCGGTATCAGCTGCTCAACCGGTGCAGTTGATACTGTTGCATATCCGCCGTCTCTTGTATAACCCGGGCTTGTACCGTCATTTGCACCCAGGGGGCAAACACCTACACGGTCTCCCACTTTGTATCCCGTAACGCCTTCACCCACCTCACGGATAACTCCCGCGTATTCATGTCCCAGTATTACCGGCGGATTCATCATTGAAAGCCAGCTTTCATGCTCAAGTGCGGACACATCAGAGTGACAAAGACCCGCTGCCTTTACGTCAATGACCACATATCCCGGCTTTGCCACCGGATCCGGCTTCTCCACCAGCTTCAACGGCTGATTCGTATGTGTAAATTCCCAACCTCTCATTATTTGTACCTCCCAAATATTTTATGGTAATAATTTACATCAGATTTGAATTATATAAAAGTCCCAAATTATATTTTTATAATGGCACCAAGATAAAAACTCTTTTTAATTTTAGTTTAAGATATGCACTTTATATTCTTGCTTCTTGCTCCTTCTTTCATATAACCGCACGATCCGCGGACGATTATATCGTTGCATCATAACGAAAGCCAGCTCCAAACAGGCAGCGACAACTGACGTGATAATAAATGCCGCCGGTGCACCAAACATCGGTATAAAAATAATCGGAACAAAACTCAATACGAAACATGTCTCATGTACCAATTCAGCCTGACACATGGCCTGTGCTATTTCATAAAGACTGTGCTTAGATGCATCAAAAATATCCGGTTCATAGGTCGGCATTTTATTTTTCCATTTCTTAACCCCCAGTCTTTTATACAAAGACTTCTCCCATTTCTTTTCTTTAAACCATCGTCTTTTATAATCGGCTTTGTTATTCATTACACGGTCATAAATCGCACCTACGATCAGTCTCATAAAGAAATGATACGCCGTGGTTCCGGATATAACGGAAAATGTAAGAAAAACGTCTTTGCCTGTACCGCTAAAAAGCATTAAAAAACATGCAGTTAACATACCGGTAATAATCGCTGTAATGATAATCGTTTTCTTCATACTTTCTTACAAATACTTTTTATAGTTGACGGATTGTCTATAAATTCTTTCAACCTTATATGCTCAACATTGCTTGTTGAATAATCAATATCATCATTTGTAATAATGATCTTTTTGTCTATCTGAGACAGTCCGTTGAACGCATTAAACTCTCTGTTATAAGTCTTTTCTTCTGCCACGCTGTAAGCTACTTGAACATAATATTTTTTATTATCTTTTTCAGCTAAAAAATCAATTTCTTTATTATTGTTCTCATATACACTGACCTCATATCCTCTGAACATCAACTCATTGTAAACATTATATAGTTTTCTGCTCTGTTCAAGTTTCCTCTTTGCCTTGGCGGAAAATCTGTTTATCTGATCTATGACATATGCTTCTTCCAAATAACCGATCCATTTTTGAACTGTATTCGAACTGCACGACACACCCTGTGAATTCATATAAGATGCAATAGAATTTGCTGAATAAATCCTGGCATTTGAGATCAATATAAAATCAACAACTTTCCGAAATTCTTTCACTTTTTTTATCTTATATCTGTTAATGATATCATTTACAACGATAGTTTCATCAAGATCTCTGATATAATTTCTCTGCTCATCCTCTGTGTCAAATTCTATCCTTTTGGGAAAACCGCCCCATATAAGGTAGTCAGATATAGAAACCTCTTTTCTTAGTTCTTCGGCATACTCTTTCAATTCACTGTAAACAAAGGGACGTATCCTGAATGATACATATCTTCCGGACAATTCCTTTGTAAATTCCCTGGAAAGAAGCTTAGAGTTAGAGCCTGTGATAAATACTGAACACCCCCGACGACGCAATGTCTTACACGCCGTCGCCCAATCGTCTATCGTTTGTACCTCATCCAAAAACACATAGCACAAATCCTTTTTTTTATTTTCTTCAATGTATTCAACAATATCCTGCCATGTTTCAATACCTGAAGTAGAGAATCTGTCCTCAAAATCAAGATAAATAATATTATCGGTTTTCTTCCCAACCTCTTCCATCACCTGTTCCATGATTACGGATTTACCGCATCTTCTCACACCGGTTATCACCTTTATAAGATCACTGTCATAAAAGCCGCGTATTTGCGAAATGTACTTTTCTCTTTTAATCATTCTTTCACCTCCGGATTCATATTTAGAATTTTACCACATTTTCCCAAAATTCTAAATAATAATTAGAATTTTGGGAAAATGTTGAATTATTCTAAATATCCGTATGCAGCTTTCAAAAAAGACGAGGTATATCCCACGCCAGTTCGGTTGAACAAAATCATTGTTTTTTACTTCGTTTTATTCTATCTTTTATTCCAATCAACGCTGTACTGGTTCCTGCAGGTATAAAAACGTTGTCATGATATATATCCAAAATCAAAGAGATTATAGTAAAAGCCCAAATATAAACCAAATATCTTGTTTCAAAATTTTTAATGTCATAAGAACACTTTTCTCTATCATTTTTGTTAAACAATAATTTCAGCCATCGCATTAACCACGGCATAGACAAAACATAACCATTAAATAGTATAAGTAACCATAACATTGTCTTTTCAGGTAGTTTCAAACAAATAAAAATAATGAAAATAGCAAATACAATAAAAACAACAAGTTCTATTACTATTGGCATGGTTTTATTTTCAAAAATATCCATCCATGACATAAAATGCCCTAAAGGTTTTTCATTACCTTTCATTTCTAAAGCCAATAGTATTCCCATAATTAAAAGCATCAAAGAAATTGGTAATCCTGCAGCCAGTATTACTTGATGATAATTAAAATAAAATACACATATAAGCGATAAAAACGCACCTATTATTCCTAACGAAATATAAACAATTGTTAAAACATTTAATAATTTTCTATTCTTTTTTCCTTCCAAATTTCACACTTCCTCAAACTTCCTATCCGGCAACTCTCCACTATAACCTTGTATTGTTTTTTGAAAACAAAAGGCGTGAAACTGGTGTCATTAAATTCTTATAACAATGGATACTCATTAATAGTAAGATAAAATGTCCCTTTTTACATATAAAATAATCTATCTCAGAAACCGGTACAAGCGAAGCCGCAGAAACATAAACCACACCTTCTCTGCGTATCCTAAGATTCAGATTTTTTACATCTTTTCGTTCCAAATAATAGGTTATCTCTTTCCCCTCAAATGTGACTATTCTTTTTTCCATATGTTCAATAGAAGTCATTTATCAAAATCTCCTAAGGGCAACGGTCTTTACATTTTCAATGATCTTATCAACAGTATCAAAGGAAAACTTAATCTTCTTTACAAATCCTCACCCCATATCTTCCAGATCTTTCATCATCAAAAAATCCTTTAACCGGATATGGGATACTGTACTTGAGGAAAAATCCACATCATCATTTGTTATGATCATCTTTTTTCTGGACATATCTAATTCGTTAAAAGAGCGGAATTCTCTTTCGTAGATACTATCATCGACTATGCTGTAGGCAACCTGTATAAGGTATTCCTTTCCTTTTTTCTCTGCAAGAAAATCTATCTCTCCCTTATCTGTTTTGTATACCGAAAGATCGTATCCCATGTAAATAAGTTCATTGTAGATAATATTCTCAAGATTATGTGTAAGGTCGTATTTGCCATGAGGCTGTCTTATAGTATTAAATGCCACATCCTCATCATACAGTTTTTTGAAAAATGACAATTCTCTTTTAGCCTTTGTAGAATACTGGGAAACCGATCTGATAACAAAAGCCTCTTCCAAATAACCGATATATTTCATAATGGTATTAATAGAACAATCCAACCCCTGACCTCTTAGGTACTTCAATATGGAATTGGCACTGAAGATTCTGGAATTTGAGATAAGAACATAATTGACAAGACGCCTGAATAGTTCCTGTTTCTTTACTTTATAACGTAACATAATATCATTCATAACGATCTGCTGATCCAGATCATTTAAATACTGAATGACCGAATCATTGTCATCAAACTCGAGAGTCTTAGGAAATCCGCCGTATATAAGATAATCTGTTATGCTTTTTTTCTTTCCAAGCATATCAGCATACATACATATTTCTTTATATACAAATGGTTTTATGCAAAATGAAACATATCTTCCGGACAGTTCCTTTGTAAATTCTTTTGCCAGGAGTTTTGAATTGCTTCCGGTAATGAATATAGAAAGATTGTCTAATCTAAGTGAACGGCAAGCTATATTCCAATCCTCGACATTCTGTATCTCATCCAGAAAAATATAGGTTTTTTCCTCCGGATCATGTGATCTGTGTTCTTCGATATATTCTATCAAAGTATCAGCATCATAGATAACGGACGATACCGAATGTCTTTCAAAATCCAGTGAGATCGTCGGCTTACCCGATGCTTTTATCTCATTTTCGATCTGATCCTTTATTACAGACTTTCCGCAACGTCTTATACCCGTGATTATCTTTATCAGATCTGAATCGAAAAACGGACGTATCTTAGAAATATAATGCTCTCTGTGTATCATCTGAAATCTCCGTTAATGTATCTTTGTTATAAAAAATAACTACAAAATAATTGGTGCAAAAAACTGTTGTTTTTCACTTGAACATATTATACTGAAAATTTTTCCTAAAAACAATAAAGTTTTCACTATAACTGAAAACTTTTTTGTTTTTTATAATAATTTTCATTTTAACTGGAATTATTATAAAATTCGTTTGAAACATAAAATGTTTTTCCGATATAAAAAATATACCTCTGAGTTACTTAAACAAAAAGAGCGGGGATTCTCCCACGCCCATTAGATTTTATCAGCTTTTATAAAAACCTCTTAAATAAGGATTTATTTAGATAGAAGCATTATTTTCTTTTATTTAAAGTAATTATCACAAGTTCACGGTTGTTATTTATCCTGACCGGCACGATACTGTCGCCTAATCCTCTGCTAACGACCATGTCGGTATTACCTGCATGATAAACTCCCTCTGTATACTTCGGGAAAAGCCCCTGGCCTGACGCTGTCAATCCTCCTATCCACGGTAGTCTTATAAGTCCGCCATGGGCATGTCCGCTTAAAACAAGATCTATATTTTCTCTTGAATAATCTTCAATATATTCCGGTCTGTGGGATAAAAGTATTGTATAGATATCCCCTTCTCCATCATTTTCCGTAAAAGAAAGGTCAAAGTGTTCAAATCTTTCATAAAAGAAGGGATCATCTACTCCCGCTAGCCGGATCTTCCCGGAGCCTTTGGTTATTATCACGGATTTATTATCCAAAACCGTAATGTTTTCGGAATACAGGTATTGTTTAAAATCATCGTAATTATTATTTTGAGCCTCATGATTTCCGGAAACGTAGTAAACGGGAGCAATATTCTTTATCTGCGATATCATCTTTCCTGCGTTCTTAGTGTCCGTAAAGAAACGGTCAACAAAGTCACCGGTGATCACAATGATATCCGGATTTTCTTCTCTTGTTTTGTTTATAACTCTTTCGTCCGGCTTTCTTCCGTGCCAGTCAGATATCTGGACGATTTTATAACCGTTAAAATCCTCCGGCAATTTTACATTTTTAATATCGTAATAAGATACATCCAACTTTACGAAATTTATGATCACGATGCATACAAATGCAACCGCGATCACAGCTAAAAGAAAAATGAGTTTTTTGATCTTTTTCACTTAGACTGCCGCCTTCCTTTTCTAACCATTTTTATATTTCATTTTCCAACAGCTTCAGTATTTCCTCCACCGTTTTTTCCTGCTGCTCTTCAGATGAAATGGCGGCCGTCCCGTCTCCGTTCTGCTTTCCGTAATTCCCGAATCCCGCATGATTGCCCCCTTCTATGATCACCTCATACGCATTTTGGGGGAAATATGATCTTGCATCCTCGTAAGCGCCGTGCTCCAGCACCTTATCTTCAGAGCCGTAAATGGATAAGAGCCGGGTGTCCTTATTCATTGCCCGGTTGGGATAGGATGCAAGCAAAACAACGCCGTATATCTTTTCAGGGTTGTCTGTGGCGCAGCCGGCCGCCGCTATGCCGCCCATGGAATGACCGGACAAAAGCCATTTATCATAGTCATATTTACCCACTATCCTTTCAGCGGCATTCATGTCAAATATAGCCATCCCCATAGGAGGTTTTAGCAAAAAACAATCCACACCATTTTCCGCAAGCCGCGTTCCGTAAAAAAAATCATCTACAATATAATTATAAACAGCATCACATGTCATTTTTTCTCATTCTATATAAGCCAATCGTTCATACATCACCTTTTAAGCTTGATCAAAGCTGTAGGCGACTTTACATTTCCATCACGATATATTTTATCTGAATTGATCAAAGGATTTATAACTTCCTTAAGAAAATGGCTCCTGTTCTTATAGTATAAGAGTTCCTGTAATTCCCTTACGCTTTTGGGACCCTGTGTCCTCAGTATTTCAATCACTTTATCCCTGTCAGATATGTCTGTTATTTCATACTCATCATTGTTTCCTTCATACATTTTATCGAACAAACGAAGGTCTAAAAAGCCCGGATATATCATTACGACCGGTTGTAAATGATCCTCACACTCTTCATAACTTTTTATCATTGTCTGGAATCCGGTCCCTCCCCGCTCCATGAGATTAGCCACATCCAGACACGCTGAAATTATGCTGTTTCTGCGTATGGAAGGAATAGAACCTATCGGATATTCATCATAAGCTTTTGGAAGCAACCATGACCCCGGCGACACTATGTCTATCCTGTCACTGTAAATATCCACGTCTATCTGGGTTCCGTTGATCGAATAATCTCTGTGCGCTATTGCATTTACCAGTGCTTCTCTCACTGCCTCTTTAGGATACGCCCGAATTTCCTCACGACCACCGTTTGCCGTTTTACGCCATCCGATTTTTGTATTTCTTTCGATAAATGCAAGCGCACGCTTAAATACTATTGCCAAAGAACCCCGGAACCTGTCACTGTCAAGAGTGGCGCCGGTCTTATCTTTACCTGTCCAGAGACGACAACTGATCATGGAATCCTCGCCATCATAATCATCCTTAAACATTAAAAACCCTGATTTTGCATATTCGTCTTGGGATATTATTTCTTCACTTTGCAGTTCTTTTACTACCGGAACAGACTTGTCTTTACGGTATTCCCTGCACAATTCATTATATTCTTTCCAACCACTTTCTTCATACTTTATACGGCTTGTTTCATTATCTACCCCATATTTTCTTTTCGACAATGAAATTATTTCTTCCGGCGTAGCCGGTGTAGCACTTCCGTCGCCTTTGATAAATACCTTTTCATTGTAATCGCCTTCACGATATCTGACTATAGATTCTGACTTCATAACATTTACAGCCAAAACAAAATGTTCTGCTTCTGCATCCACACTTCGCATCATATAACCTATTTTTGCATGGGGAAAAATGTTACGGTCGTTTATTCTTGATATAAGATTTTTCGTTTTATCTATCTCGTCAATAGTAATACCAAATGCCTCACCCTCATTGGATACTCCTACAAATAATGTCCCTCCACCGTTATTTGCAAAGCCTACTATTGTTTTTGCCCAGCTTACGGGGTTATCAGGATTCAGCTTTATCTTAAATTCATATTCTTTATTTTCGGTTATAACATCAGGGTAGAGATCCTTTATTTTCATCCTGTATGCCTCCGTTTGTTTCTATAATTTTTCGATAACATTATTTAACATTATGCAACATTATGCAACATTATGCAACATTATAAAAACATTAAACTTTTCAACTCCCTATCCAGTAATTTTCTTATCACATCTGTATTAGTCATTACTATAAGAGCTCCTTAACTCATATTTTTTTAAAGTTAAGGAGTTCTTATAAAGCAAGAGAGCAGTTCTGAGAGAATCAATACCAAAAAGTGTGACCTTGTTTATATCAGTAATATCATTATGTATTTTTGAGATGTTTTACTACGTGATTTTGATAAAAATATAATACTTATGTTAAGTCACTTACAGAACAGACCATTTTCGTAACCTCACGAAAATGGTACTATACTATAAGGTAAAATAACCTCTTAATAGCGCCCTGTTTTCTTATAAGTTCCACCTACCTCTATTTTATTACCTCGAATTCGAGGCAATTAAAATCCGGATTGCATAATTCCTCCCACAGCCTTCGGAATTCTTGAATACCTAATTCACGAGTTCAAAATCTGCTGGAAATATCGCAATCCCAAAATCCCTTACAGCTATCTATGGTTTTGAGAATTTCAAGCAAATCAGTCAGTTTTTCTCAATAGCAAAAAAGACATGCCTCACTTGCACATCTTCTTTCTGTCTTATAATCCCTCCAGTTTCCTATCCAGTAATTCTCTTATCCGTAAAACGTATTTTTCACAATCTCCATTATATCAAGTATATGGAAATGTTATCACATTTCGCAAATTCGGACAATTTTTATTTTTGCGAAATACAAAGTGCTCTTTCCATATTTTTTCTGCAAATGGAACAAGTTCTTTAATATCCTTTTCTGTTATTGTTTTAACATCTGTAACACTTGATACTCTTTATCAGTCACCTTATCAGTCACCCTGATAATCCTATCCTCCGGTCCGGTAAATTTCACCATGATATCTTCAGGATTCACCAAATATTCCGGTTTGGGAAAACCATCAGATTCCAGAGCACCAGATATTTTTTCTATACCACGCCCCCAGCTTTAATTAAACCCTGCCAGGCAAAAAACATTGGCAATATCGGGATTATACGGTTTTGATGCATGCTTCTTCATAAGATTATCCAATGTCCAGTTTTCAGGCAGGCTACCGATATTAGCCACATAAAGCTTGTCATCGTAAACGCTGATCTGAATAGGGATACTTGATTGGTATTTCTTATGACAAATCGCATTTAGCAAAGCCTCCCTCAACGCCTCCTCCGGCACAAAATATCTCTCGATCCTTTGCACACCCTCATAGCGAATCTTAGCCCTCATATATTTTGTATAAATAAGATCAATAGCTTTATCAACTTGCTCCAACAAAGAGCCGTGCACCTCGTCCTGATAGATCAAGTCCGCATCCGTTTCAAAATAACCGACTTTAATGTAAGCCCCCAGCTGATATTTATCCGGATCATTTAGTGCCGGACCTGTTAACCTTTGAAGTGTTGAACCACTGCGGTAGTAATAGACACCCTTGTATGTTATCCCAACAGGATATGACGGCACCGTTATCTCAATACATTCTCCATCCGTATCTTTCCTGAGATTCACATCCGCTATGATCCCCATTGTATTCTAAAGCTTATTCGGGATATCCTCCAACAGTTTCTTACTATTCTTAACCCCTACTGTTTTTCCAGAATCATCAATACCTATGTAAATGGTGCCACCCTGGGCATTGGCGAATCCGCATATCCACTTCAGATATTTATTCCGCCAGGACTCTTTGTATTCGATGGTCTAGTTTTCTGATATGGATATTATCTCCTCTTATCGCTTTCATTTTTTTCATCAATAATTTAAACATTTGCTAGTTTATACACGACAATAATTATTTAATTCTTTTAGAATATCCTTTTTAAAAACTAGTATTCTCATTTTAAAAAACATTTTCATTCCTTTTTCTTTTTCTGTGATTCACTAAATTTCTTCTTCATTGTTTCATTATTCTTCGTTAGTTTTCTTATCGTTAGATCTTGCGCTTTGTCGTTAGCAAGTCTGAGATTATCTTCTGAAGATAATAAATTTTTCTTAGTTTTTTCTAAGTGCTCTATAGTTTTATCTATTTCCTCTATAGCTTTTTTAAATTTATCACTTGCTAGCCTGTAATTTCTTCCAAATTTATCCTTGAAAGTATTCATCTCTTTTTCGAAATTCGCAATATCAATATTTTGATTCTCTATTTTAGCAAGTTGATGCTTGTATTCTATAGAATTTATGGATGCATTTCTTAATAGTGTTATTATCGGAATAAAGAATTGGGGTCTGATTACATACATTTTGGGATACTTATACGAAACATCGACTATACCATCATTATATAAATCATTATCCTGTTCCAGCATAGAAACAAGTATAGCATACTCACAATTCTTGTTTTTTCTATCCTTATCTAACTTACTCAAAAAATCATCATTTTTATGCTTTGTTTTCGTACAATCAGATTCATTTTTCATTTCAAACATTATGGAAATAAACTCGTCATTTTCATCATAATCTCTGAAAATATAATCTCCCTTACTACCCGGCTTCGTGTCATTGTCTTTTTCAAAATACGCATGCGGAAAAGCTGTTGCACGAATCCTGTTAAACTCGTTTTCACAATACTTTTCCAAGCTCTCTCCTATCATCTTTGTAGATAAACTTATCTTAAAGTCTCGTAATTGTTCAATTTGCTTATCTTTTTCATCCAATTGCATATTGAATGACTCTTTTATACTTTTCTCCGATAATTCCTTTTCATTTTTTTGATTTTCTAATTCCTTTTCCAATGACACTATTTTTGTGGTTTTCTCGCTAATTTCTTTATCCTTTTCTTTTACAGCCTTTTGAACTGCAAGTTCTTTCTCGGTCTTTTTATCCTTTTTTTCATCTGCCAATTCCTTTTCTAACTCTTTTATTTTGCTATTTAATTCTGAAAATTCACGTTCTTTATCAGCATTAATTTTATATATTTCTTTTTCTGCCTTTGCTTTTTCTCGTTCTTCTATAGCTTTTTCCTTCTCCTTTTTTTCCTTTTCAACCGCTTTTTTTTCAGCTTTTATTCTTTCTAATTCATTTTTTAAATCTATTATCTTTTCTTTTGTTTCACTAATCTCATCATTTTTGGTATCAATTGCATCCTGTATGGCCAATTTCTTCTCTGCGTCTTTATTTTTCCTCTCATTATCTAAATCTTTTTTTAAATTACTTATTTCTTTTTCTAAGTCAGAAATCTTACTGTTTTTTTCCTCATTTAACTTTGATATCTCTTTTTCAAAATTAGCTTTGCCTAACTCTTCAATTCTCTTTTCACTTTCCTTTATTTTTTTATCAAATTCCTTATCTTGTACTTGTTTTAAAATAGATTCATAACTTTTCTCATCAATCTTGAAAACTTCTCCACATTTAGGGCATTTTATTTCTGACATATGCTACCTCCTTCACAACTATTTTTTTATTTAAGAGTTAGAATTAAATAGTAATCTAAACTGATTATACTATACGAAAACAATAAATCAAATAAGACACCTTAAATAAAAGTATTATTGAACATAATCCTATCAAACTAAGAAACATCTGAAAAAAAAGACATGCCCTCCGGCACATCTTCTTTCCGTCTTATAAACTCTCCATCTTCCTATCCAGCAGTTCCCTGATCACATCCGTATTTGCCGTTCCTTTCAGCTCTTTCATACAAGCTCCGAACAGCGCCTGCTTTGCCTTTACCTTTCCGCCTTTGAAGTCTTCCACGGCCTTGGGGTTCTCCGCGATAACTTTCTCGATAACCGCTTCTATCGCCCCTTCGTCCGCCTTGCTGTCCAGGCCGTTTTCCTTGCAGTAAGCCACCGGATCTGCGCCTTCCTCAAGCACCGCCGTAAGTATCTTCCTGCCGCTTTGTCTGTTCACGTCACCGCTGTCCACCATATTTATGATAGCCACCAGGTCATCGGCGGATATATCCAGATCCGAAATAAGCTTTCCGTTCTTACGAAGGATCCCGGCGCAGTCCGTAAGGATCCATGCCGCCGTATTCTTGGCGTCACACCCCTTCTCCACCGCCGCATCAAGAAGCTCGCTGGCATTGTGGTTGTGGATGAGCATATCGATCTCTTTATCGGAAATACCCGCCGCGCGGTACACATTTTCCTTCTCGTCGATACCCTTGGGCATGCTTTCCCTGATCTCCTCCAGCCACTCATCGGAAATGACTATAGGCATGAGATTGGGATCCGGGAAGTACCTGTAATCCGCTTCCGTCTCCTTATCACGCATTGCAAATGTCTTGCCCGTGGCGTCATCAAATCTTCTTGTCTCCTGCACCAGCTCTTCAGTCTCAAACTCGATGGCGTCGATATGGCGCTGGGCCTCATATCTGATGGCCTTTGCGATAGCCTCAAAGGAAGACATGTTTTTGATCTCGGAACGCACTCCAAGCTCGGTGCTGCCCTCAGGACGCACGGAAATATTTACATCACAGCGCATCGCGCCTTCCTCGCACTCTGATATCCCGCTTGCGCGAAACATAGATTTCAGCTTGTTCAGATAGTTAAGAACCTCCTCGGAACTCCTGAAATCCGGCTGGGATACAATCTCGATAAGAGGCACGCTGGTACGGTTGAAATCCACATTTGAAAATTTGCCGATATGCACCAGCTTTCCTGCGTCCTCTTCCATATGGATCTGCTTGATATGTATCTCCCGCTCCCCCTCGCTTGTCTGCACCGGCACGCAGCCGTTTGTGCAAATGGGATGGTTGAGCTGGGTTATCTGATACGCACAGGGAAGGTCCGGATAATAATAGTTTTTCTTGTCAAATGTGGTGTATTTGCTGATCTCGCAATTCAGCAAAAGTCCTGCCATAACTGCCAGCTCTACCACGCGCTTGTTCATTACGGGAAGCATCCCCGGCATGCCGCTGCAGGCAGGGCATACACAGGTGTTGGGGTCTCCCGCCGCAGAATGACCGCCGCAGGAGCAGAATATCTTGGATTTTGTATTCAGCTCTACATGAGTTTCAAGTCCGATAACAACTTCGTATTTCATGATCATTTGCCCTCCTTTTCTGCAGATTTTGCCAGGCTAAGCAGTGTGCTCTCACTGAAGTGATCACCCATCAGCTGCACGCCGCCGCTTACCAGCGCCGGTACGCCTGTAAGGTTTGCCATTGCCGTAAACAGGCTCTCCTCAAACACCTTTTCAAATGCGTCTTTTATGTCATAAGCTTCGAAAGCTGTCTTACTGCACGCCGGAGTAAGGATGGCATCGTAAGTCTTCATCAGCTCTGCAACTTTATCCGCGATCACCCTGCGGACCTTCAGAGCCTTGCCGTAGCACTCTTCATAACGGTTCTTCGAGAGCATATCCGAGCCGTAAAGGATCACTGCTTTCGTCAGGAAGTTAAAGCCTTCCGTCCTGGAATTTACATACAGCTCGTCTATGTTTTTATAGTCATCCGCTCTGTGACCGTACTTTACGCCGTCATAGCGGGAAACGTTGTTGCAGGTCTCCGCAGTCATGAGCATCTGCCAGGCTGTATTGGCATTTTCAAAAAAGTCGCAGGAAATCTCTTCCACGCTTACTCCGGCGCTGCTCAGCTTTTCTGTAAATGCTGCGATTTTCTTTTTCGTTTCATCGTCACATTTATCAAGCAGCTCTTTTACTACAGCCACCTTCTTCCCGCTCACATCCGCATCCGTATCGTACCCGAAATCTGCCGGAAAATGTGCGTCTGCATTGCCGCCTGTTGCATTTACCTCTTCGTCCGATGCCTTAAGGCTTGTGCCGTCCTTGTCGTCATGTCCTGAGATGACCTCCATGATCTCTTTGATCCCGGAGACATCCCCTGCATATACCCCTACCTGCTCACCGGAGGCTGCGCAGGAAATGATGCCGTATCTGGACACTGTGCCGTAGGTGGGTTTCAGGAAATCCACACCGGCCAGTGCCGCTGCTCTTCTTGGGGCACCTGTCATGTCCACTCCGAGGGCGGCCTTTACCTTATTTTCAGCCACAAGAGACGCCGCTGCGCCCTTAAGGCTACCTTCCTGCTTTCCGTAATAAGAAAACTCACCCACAAGGTCAAGGCCGAACTCGCCCACCTGCGTCTTGCCGGCGATCACGTAGCCCTTTTCCTCAAGACGCGTCACCGCCTCTGCAGTAAAGAGAGGCTTGAAGCCCTCAAGCATCCTTGAGCCTGCCTGCGCCGGAAAGTCCTTTACAAGAAGCATATCGTCAACCGCGATATCGCCTTTGTTGTTTATTTCTACTGTATATTCACTCATTTCCTGTCACCTCACTTTACCAGCCTGGGCACCTGCCAGCTGTCCACACTGTGCACCGGCGCGCCCTCAAGCAGCTCTTCTCTTGTGAAATCCTGCTTCCTCACGTCCTCACGGAGCACATTTACCATAGGCTGCACGAAGATCATCTCCGCTGCATTTGACGTATCCACAGCCTGCATCTTTTCCTCGTGCTCTTTCATGGCCTTAAATATACCCTGCATCTGCTCATCCTCTTCCTCGGTAAGAGAGATCTGATTCAGCTGCTGCGCATTTGAAAATGTGGAGCGCTTCCGGCTCTTGCTCTTCTTTGCGCCGCCTGTAACGGGACGGGCTGCAAGAACGCTGTCATCTCCCAAAAGATGCACTTCCTCAAGCTGCTGGTTCGTAACCTCGCCAGGCGCTCCAAGCAGGAGATCCTGGGCATTTCCGTTGAGAGGAAATGCGATGACCTCGATGATCTTTTCCTCGTCGGTAAGCAGCATCACCATTCGGTCGATTCCCGGCGCCATACCTGCGTGAGGAGGCGCGCCGTAGCGGAATGCCGTATAGAGGGCGTTGAACTTTTCTTTAAGCACATCCTCTGTATATCCCGCTATCTCAAATGCCTTCTTCATGATCTCCACGTCGTGGTTTCTCACCGCCCCCGATGCAAGCTCGATGCCGTTGCACACCAGGTCGTACTGGTAAGCAAGCACCTCTGTGGGGTCGGGGCCAAGCAGTGCATCCATACCACCCTGGGGCATGGAGAATGGATTGTGTGTAAATATAACATCCCCGGTCTCTTCGTCTATCTCAAACATGGGGAAATCCACGATAAAGCAGAATTCAAAGGAGTCGTCCTTTATAAGATCCAGCTGTTCCTTGCCTGCCAGCCATGTCCGGATCATTCCCGCTCTTTTTTCAGTATCGTTTTTCTTGTCGTCGCAGATAAAGAAAACGGTCTCCCCTTCCTTTATGCCCGTAAGTTCAGTGATCTCTGCCTTTTTCTCATCTGTCAGGAACTTGGCGATGGGGCCTTCAAATACTCCCTCATTTAATGTGAGATACCCGAGTCCCCCAAGGCCAACCTCCGCAGATGTGGCGTATTTCAGGGAATCCTCGAAGAACTTCCTGGACTTGCCTGAGCAGTCAGCCACGATGCCGCGCACCGGCTTGCCCTTGAAAATGGGGAAATCCACATTTGCAAAATAATCGGTAAGGTCGCATATGATAAGGGGATTTCTAAGGTCAGGCTTGTCGGAGCCGTATTTCATCATGGACTCTGCAAATGTTATGCGCCTGAATGGCGGCGGTGATATCTTCTTGTCGGAAAATTCCTTAAATGTCTCGTAGATAACCTCTTCGCAGACCTTCAGCACGTCCTCCTGTGTGGCAAATGCCATCTCAAAGTCCAGCTGGTAAAACTCACCGGGAGATCTGTCTGCTCTTGCATCCTCGTCCCTGAAGCAAGGCGCCACCTGGTAGTATTTGTCTATCCCCGACACCATGAGCAGCTGCTTGAACTGCTGGGGAGCCTGGGGCAGGGCATAAAACTTGCCCGGATGCTTGCGGCTTGGCACAAGGAAATCACGGGCGCCCTCAGGGGAAGATGCCGTAAGTATCGGGGTCTGGATATCCAGAAAATTCCTCTCCTCCATCTTTCTTCTTAAGGAACCGATGATCTTTGATCTCTTTACTATATTTGCATGATGCTTGGGATTTCTTAAGTCCAGGTAACGGAACTTAAGACGCAGCTCATCATTGCTTAAATGGGAGTTGCGGATCTCGAAGGGTGTCATGTTTCGGCTTTTGCCAAGTACCTGAAGTGTATCAGCCTTAAGCTCCACAAATCCCGTGTCTATCTTTTCATTTACCGTCTCCGGATCTCTTTTTCGTACCGTGCCGCTTACGGTGATG
>CACWUI010000016.1 GCA_902764045.1 uncultured Lachnospiraceae bacterium | reverse complement strand
CAAGGAATTTAGCAATAGCCTCTTTGTCTACTGTTGAATTGATAGCCTTTCTTACATTCTCACTGAGATTTTTCTCATTTAAGAAATAGAACTGAGCTCTCTCTCCCGGTATGCTTGTAAGAGTATACTTATCAGGCTCCTTTGAATAGATCGCAATAGCATCAGCACTTACACTGTTGTACCAGTCAATCTCTCCGTTCTGCATAGCCATAAGCTTTGAGCTGTCATCCATCATGTAAAGGAAATCTATTTTGTCAAGGACTACTTCCCCTCCCCAATAGTTCTCATTTTTCTTAACGGAAACATCTCCACCCGGAGTGAACTTGTCGACAACGAAAGGACCTGTAAATATAGGAGCATTTACAAAGTCAGTCGTTGCATCCAAATCCATGATACCCATCTCAGGACTTGAAAGCTCATTCTTCAGTGTAGGATACGGATCCTTTGTATCAATGGTAAGAGTTGTATCATCTACTGCCTTGATCTCAAAGTCAGCATATGCCTTGAACTTGCCGCTCTCAGCACCTACACGCTGAAGATTCCTTGCCACCATGTCAGCAGTAAGCTTTGTGCCGTTTGAAAATGCTGCTTTATCGTTTAACTTGATGGTCCAAAGTGTTCCTTCATTCTCAGCAGACTCTGCAAGAAGCGGTACAACCTTTGAATCATCATCCACTCTGAAAAGTGTCTCTGACATACCTTCTATCTGGGTATACCAGCCGTAAGACTCTTTGTGGCAATCAAGACTGTCATTTGAAAAAGAAATGGCCACCTTCATATCCTTCTTTGATGTATCCTGTGAAGCCGTTGTTGTCTCTCCACCTGCCGTTGTGGTAGTCTCTGTACTTCCACCAGAACATGCTGCCAGGCTCATGGCAGACATGGCAGCTACTGCGCCAAACATTAACCCCTTAGTGATTTTTCTCATCCCTTTGTCTCCTTTTCATGTTGCATCATTTGGTTTCTTCCTTGTTATTCTACATCTGACTTAATTTTTTGTTAACCCCCCCTCCCCCATACAAAAAGCAGGCATATGCCTGCTTTAGATGATATTCTGTAATTTTTTATATACTTATTGTATGTTTTATTTACATGCTTCTATCATAAACATGGGAGTGGATGAATAGTTGATCTTTTCCGCTTCATCCCACACTATATCACTAAGGTTATAATCAATACTTATCTCATCAAAGCCCAACTGCTTTAATACTTCGCAATCCCACTGAGGTCTGTCAAGGGACGAGCAGGGAACCTGCATCGCTATTTCTTCCATCCACTTGGAATCCACTCCCTTGTCATTTTCCCTGTTCCTTGCGTTTTTGAGTTTTACATTCAGTTTGTCTGCTTCCCGTTCCTTTTTCTTGGTATCATCATAAAGAAACCTGTACCAGTTGGCATCAAAGTTGAGCATCTTACCGCCCTTCTTCAAAACCCTCTGCCACTCTCTATAGGCTATACCGGGATATTCCAGATTCCATGTGAGATTTCTTGAAAGAACTATATCAAATGTCTCGCTTTCAAAATCAAGATCCTTTGCATCCATCCTTGCAAATGTAATGCTGCTGTTAAACTCTCCCGCATTCTCCTTTGCCCTCTCAAGCATCTCCGGAGTATAATCCACTGCATTTACATGATATCCTACCTCAGCAAGGATGATCGGGAAAAATCCCGGTCCGGTGCCTACATCAAGGATCTTTATGTCCTCTTTCTTTTTATCAGGCATATGGCTGCATACTATATCTCTCCATATCTGCCTCTGCATCCCTGCGAGTTCTTCTTTGTTCCAGTCGGAGTAACCCTCCGCCCTGTTGGTCCAGTAGTCTTTTATCTCTCCCAAAAGCTGACTCATAAACGCACCTCCACAAAATGTAAAACATGTATGTACGCTCTTATTTTATCAAGTCGGCTTTTAATCATTAACCCCCCCAGGGGGGATAATAATTTCCCAAAATGGTAGAAGGCACTAAAAAAAGAGGGCTTTCGCCCCCCCGTCTAATGACTTTATTTATAACTTCTTTATCCTCTCCAGTGCCTCTTTCGTATTCTCATGAGTGCCGAAGGCAGTCAGTCTGAAATACCCTTCTCCGCTGGGTCCGAAGCCCGATCCGGGGGTCCCCACTACATTGGCCTCGGTAAGCAGCTTATCGAAGAACTCCCAGGACTCCATATCCTCCGGTGTCTTCATCCAGATATAAGGAGCGTCTATTCCTCCGGAAACCGTATATCCCATGCTCTCAAGAGTCTCTCTTATAAGCTTTGCATTTTCCATGTAATAACTTACAAGTTCTTTCACCTGGGCTTTACCTTCTTCAGAGTAAACAGCCTCACCGGCTCTCTGGATAATGTAAGGCGCTCCGTTAAACTTAGTGCCCTGGCGTCTCGCCCAGAGATCTCCCAGCTTCACATGTCCGAACTCCAGCTCCCTGGGGATAACCGTAAAGCCCAGTCTTGTTCCCGTAAATCCCGCATTCTTTGAAAATGATCTTATCTCAATGGCACAGGTCCTTGCCCCCTCGCATTCAAAGATGGAATGAGCCACATTATCCGAAGAAATATATGCCTCATAAGCCGCATCATAGATAATAAGGGCTCCTATGGTATTGGCATAATCCACCCACTCCTGAAGCTCTGACTTGGGAATGGTCGAACCCGTGGGGTTGTTAGGGAAGCAAAGATAAATCACATCCGGCTTTTCTCCCGGAAGCTGGGGAGCAAAGCAGTTTTCTTCGGTACATGGCATGTAGATCAGATCGTTCCATTTTTCTTCGATGGCATCAAAAAACCCTGCCCGGCCGGCAATGGCATTACTGTCCACATACACGGGATATACGGGATCAGTCACCGCTATCTTCGCGTCCTTGTAAAAAAGCTCCTGGATATTTCCCGAATCAGACTTTGCACCGTCCCCCACATATATCTCATCAGCGGAAATATCAACTCCCTTAGGCGCATAATCCTCTTTTACAATAGTCTCACGAAGGAAAAGATATCCCTGCTCCGGACCGTAGCCTCTGAACGTGGAAGCATCAGCCATCTCATCCACCGCATCATGCAGCGCTTTTATCACTGCGGGAGGAAGGGGCCTTGTAACATCACCTATCCCCAGACTGATAATGCTTTTATCCGGATTTGCCTCCTTATATTCGTTAACCTTTTTTGCGATAGTAGAAAATAAATAATTCCCCGGTAATCTCTGAAAATTGTTATTGATAAAAAACATACATGCCTCCTTTATTATTCCCTGTCAGGTTCAACTTCGATCTTTCTGATCTCCTTTGTATTTATTTCTTTTAAGATATCTGCAATAAACTCATCCGTATTTTCAGCTCCCTCTTCCCCTTTGAACCGGCTACGGATCGAAACGGTGCCGTCGGCCTCCTCTTTTTCCCCGACGATGACCATGTAAGGGATCCTCTCCAGCCTTGCCTCCCTGATCTTATAACCGATCTTTTCGGCGCGTTTGTCAACACTGCAGAGAATACCCGCCGCCTTAAGCTTCTCTCCCACGCTTTCGGCATAATCCATGTATTTGTCGGAAATGGGAAGGACCCTTACCTGCTCGGGGCAAAGCCACGTGGGAAGATTGCCGGCGTATTTCTCGATAAGCCATGCAAGGGTTCTCTCATAGCACCCCAGGGATGTCCTGTGGATAATGTAGGGTCGCTGTTTCTTGCCTTCCTCATCGATATAGTACATATCAAAGACCTCACCATTGGCACAGTCAAGCTGGATGGTGACCATGGTATCCTCTTTTCCATAAACATTCTTCGCCTGGATATCGATCTTGGGTCCGTAGAATGCCGCCTCGCCCCATTCTTCCGTAAAAGGAAGCCCTTTTTCCTTAAGCACCCGGCGAAGCGCATCCTGGGTAGAATTCCAGTATTCTTCATCACCCTCGTACTTGTCCTTGTTATTTGGATCCCATTTGGATAACCTGTAAGTTACGTCATTTTCAAGACCAAGTGTCTTAAACACATAATTTGACAGATCTATGCATCTTTCCAGTTCTTCCTCGCACTGATCCGGACGTATGATGAGGTGTCCCTCCGTAATTGTAAACTGGCGCACTCTTGTAAGTCCGTGCATCTCTCCGGAATCCTCCCGCCTGAACAGGGTGGACGTCTCACTCATACGGTAAGGCATATCTTTGTAAGAATGCTGGAAGTTCTTGTACACATGATACTGGAAGGGACAGGTCATGGGACGAAGCGCCAGCACTTCCTTATCCTTTTCTTCATCCCCCAGCACGAACATGCCGTCCTTGTAATGACCCCAGTGACCGGAAAGCTCATAAAGATCGCTCTTTGCCATAAGCGGGGTCTTCGTCCTGACATATCCCCACTCAAAGTCTTCCAGATCCTCGATCCAGCGTTGCAGTGTCATAAGGATACGGGTTCCCTTGGGAGTAAACAGCGGCAGCCCCTGACCTATGATATCCACGGTGGTAAAGAGCCCCATCTCACGCCCCAATTTATTATGGTCTCTTTGCTTAGCCTCTTCCAGCCTCTGTAAATGTGCCTTTAAGTCGTCCTTATTATCGTAGGCCGTGCCGTATATCCTCTGGAGACGCGCTTTATTCTCATCACCTCTCCAGTAAGCCATGGAAGAAGAAATAAGCTTAAATGCTTTTACACCCTTTGTATTCATAAGATGTGGTCCGGCGCAAAGATCAACAAACTCTCCCTGCTCATAAAAGCTGATCTCCTCACCTTCGGGAAGATCTTCTATAAGCTCTACCTTAAAGGGCTCGTTTTTCTCTTTCATAAGAGCGATGGCCTCGTTCCTGGGAAGTGTGAATCGTTTAATATCAAGCCCTTCCTTTACGATCTTTTTCATCTCTGTTTCTAAAGCATCCAGATCCTCTCTTGAAAAAGGTTCTGTATCAAAATCGTAATAGAAGCCGTCATCTATGGAAGGTCCGATGGTAACCTTTGCATCGGGATGAAGTCTTTTTACCGCCTGGGCAAGTATATGGGATGCAGTATGGCGTAGTGCGTGCAATCCTTTTTCGTCCTTTGCAGTAAGTATACTGAGTACACAGTCCTTCTCCACCGGTGTACGAAGATCCACTACTTCTCCGTCTATCTCTCCCGCACAGGCTGCCCTTGCAAGACCTTCGCTTATGTCGGCGGCGATCTCATAAACGCTCATTCCCTCTTTATATTCTTTTTTTGAACCGTCTTTTAATGTAATAAGCATATTAAAAACCCCTTTTAACTCACGTTTCTGTCATATATTATCTTCATTCCCTTTATAAGCAGGTGCTTGTCTGCAATGATCTTTTCCCCGCACTTGGGGATGATCTCTCCCGAAAGTCCTCCTGTGGCTACCACTACTGTATTGTCAGGCAGCCCCAGTTCTTTTTTAAATTTGGCGATCATGCCGTCAATGCAGGCTGCATTGCCGTATATGGCACCACTGCGTAAGGCATCGATGGTATTTTTCCCAACCACCTTCGGCGGCGCATCCAGACTTACATGAAGAAGCTGGGCAGTCTTTGAGACCAACGCCTCCTGGGACACCTGGACCCCCGGCATGATAACACCGCCGATATATGCCCCCGCTTCACTTACCACGGTAATGGTGGTGGCTGTGCCCACATCTACGATGATAGCGGGCTTACCGTATTCGTGGGAGGCCGCAACTGCTGCAACTATCAGGTCGCTTCCCACTGTCCGGGGATCATCCATGAGAATGGGAAGACCTGTCTTTACTCCCGGTCCCACCACCAGAGGCTCGATACCCGTGATCATCTTTGCTGCTGCTTTGATGACATTGGTAAGTGGAGGCACTACCGAGGAAATGATCACGCCCTTTATATCATCCGTACTTACACCATTTAACTCTATCATGGACTTTATCACCATGGCGTGCTCTATCTTGGTCTTGTCGGATCTTGTGGCAACCCTCTCCTCAAGCAGAATGGCATCGTCATTTATACACCCCATGACTATGGTGGAGTTGCCGATATCTATGGCAAGTATGGTCCCTCTTTCGTTCTCCCTGCGCTCTGACATTTTTCTTCCTCAATTCAAATTATTTAAAAAGCTACTATCCTATGATTATATAAAAAAAACAGGGCGTTTTAAACCCTGTTTTTAAAATTTTTACCAGTACTTTTCGATCAACGTGTTCATATCCACTATTCCGCTGATCCCGTCTACCCTTCCTGTTTCGGAATACTGCCAGATGCTCCAGTCGGTATTGGGCGAAAACAGTCCGTCCGGATTGGAATTGGGATTTCTATAGTAATATGCACCCCAGTAAACATTAGGAATCTCATTTTTGTACAACACATTATTTAAGTAATTGGCATTGGCATAAACACCAACCTTGTAACCGCTGGCTTTAAGATTGTTTGCCATCCTCTTTGTAAGATCCGTTATCTTTCTTCTTGCATAATTTGTATAAATGCTTCCGAAGGCTTTCTTATATGCGGCATCATCCTCGATATCTATAAATACTCCCAGAGGCGGATTGTGTTTTCCAAGCATTTTCTTGGCAAGCGCCACCTCTTTGTCTGCCTCGGCATTGGTGGTGGCTATGGAATAGAAATACACACCGTAAGGAATGTTGTTGGCCTCGCACCCTTTTATATAATCCTGGGTCTTCCACTCCCACTTACTGTCAGATCCGTAATTGGTCCTGATGATAACAAAGCCTATACCGTCAGCCTTTACTTTCTTCCAGTTGATATCCACATTTACCGAATTCCATTTGGAAACGTCAATGCCTATCATGGGAGTCTGGCCGTTTGAATTAAAATAGTATTTGCGGTTGTTTCTGACCATATATCCGCTGGTTTTTGTAAGCTTAAATAACTGGGATTTGCTTCCCGTTGACTTTGCAAGCTTAGCCACCCCTGAAGATACGTCAAGAACATATTTGCCGTCTGAAGTTTTAAATGTGTATTTGTCTTTTCCGACAGAAACAATTTTCCATTTCTGAGTGTCGGCTTTGCTGTAACTCTTTTGTACTATAGGGGTTCCTGCTGATATGGAACCGTTTACCGTAAGGGCTGATCCGTAAATGGTTATTGCAGTCCTTACACTGTATTCCTCGTTACCCAAATGGGCTATCTGAAACTTCTGGGCAAAGGTTCCATTGTTCTTAAATGTCTGAATGGTTGTTCCGTTGGCGGTTGAAGCATTTTTTACATCAAGGCAGAGCTTGGTGTTGCTTAAAGGCGAAATGGTGTAGCAGCCGTTTGCAACCTTGCCTGAACCGGAAACTGTAGATCCCGTAGTGGGATCCCCGCTTGTAAGCCATCCGTTTTTATCAAACACATAGGTCTTTCCATCAATCTTTTGTGTCCCGGTAACGAGCCATCCGTTAGATCCGAAGTAAGACCAGTGTTCCGGATCGTTTCCGTCCGGGTTTTCCTTTGTCCCCATCTTCTGCCAGCCGGTCCTGAGCCACCCGTTGTCTCCGAAATATGACCAGTGGGGCGTTTTCTCTCCGTCTGCCTCGGTCAGATATTTCCAGCCCGTCTGAAGCCAACCCTTATTACCGAAATATGACCAGTGAGGCGTTTTCTCACCATCTGCTTGGGTCAGATATTTCCAGCCTGTCTGAAGCCAGCCTTTGGTTCCGAAGTATGACCAGTGGGGCGTGCTTTCACCGTCTGCCTTGGACATATACTTCCAGCCTGTCTGAAGCCAGCCTTTGGTCCCGAAGTATGACCAGTGGGGCGTTTTCTCTCCGTCTGCCTCGGTCAGATATTTCCAGCCCGTCCGCAACCAGCCATTGCTTCCGAAATATGACCAATGCGGAATCTTTTCTCCGTCTGATTTTGTAAGATATTTCCAGTTTGTTACCCTGTAACCGTTTTTGTCAAAAAATTCAAAGTGAGGAGTGGTCGCCCCCTCGACCTTTGTCATGTAATGAAATCCTTTATAAGGCTTTCCGTCTTTTCCTATGTACTGAACTTTCTCACCTGTTGCCGTCTTGACGGTGACGTAACCCTGATTTGCGGCATAAACCGTGCCGCTTCCCAATGCAACAGTTGTCGCGGCAATCCCCGCTGCAAGTATTGCACCGGCGACCTTTTTGCATTTTCTCATAATAAAAACTCCTTATATATGGCAGCAAAACATTTTTTTGTCTCTCAACCCCTGATTTTATGCATAAAAATCCTGTTTGTCAATTTACAAAGTGCACAAAACGAAGCCAGGGTAACGGTTTTTGTGTATCCTATCCATAAAAAACGAAGACTATACAAAAGAAAAGGAGACATAGCACCGTCCCTTTGTCTGCTTCATCTAAATCATTTTTCTTCCCCGTTTATTTTATCGATCAGTTCCGGAAGCTCTGCAACCGTTTCTATGATATAGTCCGCCATATCATCAAAATCTTCCTTATCGCTTACACCGCTGAGCACCCCGGCTGTCCCGGTTCCGTTCTGCTTTCCGAACAGCATGTCATTAAAGGTGTCTCCCACCACAAGTATCTCGTCAGCCTTCAGTCCCGTGATCTCTCGAAACTCCATTATCATCTCACCGTTTGGCTTGGGCTTTCTGGTGCCGTCATCCGCCCCGATATAGTCAAAAAAGTCCATGATATAAAGGTCATTTAGCATCTTCTCTGCAGACTCCTGAATGTCAGCCGTTGCAAGTCCGATGAAAATTCCTTTCTTTTTCAGTCCTCTCATAAGATCCGGCATATCGGTAAAGGTTTTATAAACAGGCGTGGAATTCTTAATGGTATTCTTAAAAAGATCCTTTATCTGCATATAGATAATATATACCTCGATAAGAACGCCGTGATCCGTAAGAGCCGCGCAGATATCATCCGCGATCTCCCCATAGGATTTATATGCAAAGGCACCTCTGGGATTTACCTTGTCCTCGGAAAGACCGATCCTTTCCAAAAGATCTTTCTGAATGGTGCCGTCCTCGTCTGCGATCTCATTCTGCCTTATAAACTTAGGTATCACCTCTCTTGCAAGGTTAGGCCATACGGCAAAAAAGTCTATAATGGTCCCGTCTTTGTCAAATAGTATTCCTTTTATCATCTGATCACATCCTCCAAAAAAAAGAAGCCCCGAAGGGCTTCCTGCCAAGCGGAGAAAGAGGGATTTGAACCCTCGCGCCGGTCGCCCGACCTACACCCTTAGCAGGGGCGCCTCTTCAGCCTCTTGAGTATTTCTCCATAACTCATTATCTGACGTAATTAATTAATTAAAACGCGTACAAGTGATTTTATCAAAGCACAGGGTCTTTGTCAAATATAAGAGACCGGCAACCCCGTCACATATTAAGCAGCTTCTCCTTCTTGGCTTCATATTCTTCCTGCGTAATGGCTCCCATATCCAGAAGCTCCTTGTATTTCTTTATCTCATCCGCAGGAGAAAAAGCTCCTGCTTCACTCTCCCCGCTGGCGGTAATATTTTCAAGGGCGGAAAGGATCTTCTGGGCCGTAAGGATCGCAGCCCCGTAAGCTCTTTTTTCTTTTTCTATATCCTTAAAGATAAGATTGATAAACACCCTGGGAACAGATACGTTTTGAAGATTGATCATTATCTGCAGCTGCTCGCAGATGTCCTTCTCCTCGCTGTTTGCGGAAAATCCCGCTCCGTCCTCTCCGAAAAGAAGACCTCCGATGGGTGGAAGCCCTCTTCCTCCCTTTGCCAGACAGTTACCGTTTTCGATAAGTTCATAACTTTTAATAGCATCATAGGAAAATATCATGGCAGGATCGATCCTGGGTATCCTTTTTATGGGAGTTGCGGCGTATGGCACCGTCCACAAACTTTTAGGCTTATCCATAAGAAAATATCCGTCTATGGATTTGGTGATTTGGAAGTTTTCTGCCTTGGCGATCTTATTTAATACAACCCTTAATGCCTCCTCCGGAGAGAGTTTCCTCATTTCCTTTTTATATCTGTGGACGGCGGATTTCTCCTCGCAGTCCCCGCAGATATAAAGGCCCCTGGTCACCTTTTTCTTTGTAAAAAAGTTGATCTCTTTGTCACACACGGCACAGCGGAGTTTCTCTTTCTCGTCTCCCTCTTCGTCCTGCTCCTCAAAGGGTTCGTCCGCCCCTTCCACCTCGCCTATCACGGCTTCTTCCGATACGCCGTTTAAGACCACCTCTTCGCCGGCTTCATCGGTAACGGTTTCTTCTTTGGGTATGTTCTCGTTATATTCGTCCATGTCAGCCTCCTATCATTCTTCGGGTATGCTTTACAAACATACGTTTGCGTGATATATTGTTCTGGCGGGAACGGTTGCAGCCCCCTTGATCACACAAGGAGGTGAGATGCCATGACGATAGATGATCTGATTGCTTTTTACAATCTGTTGATATCGTTAATGGCACTCCTCTACACAATAAGTAGAGATTAAAAAAACCGTCCTTACAAGATTTAAGCAGTCTTAGGACGGTTTAATATCCACAAGGGCGGCGCAACTTAATACCGCTCTTTCTATGATTATATCACTTATTATCTGTAAGTCAAATTAATATACTCTCCCCCCGACAGCGTCTGCCACCACTATCACGGGGAAATCCTCTACCGTAAGTCTTCTTACCGCTTCCGGACCAAGATCTTCATACGCCACTACCTCAGAGGCCTTGATACATTTGGAAAGATACGCTCCGGCACCTCCCACAGCTGCAAAATAAACTGCATTGTTTCGCTCTATCGCCTTGTACACTTCTTCGCTACGTCTGCCCTTTCCTATCATGGCACAAAGTCCCATATCAAGAAGCAACGGGGTATACTTATCCATCCTGCCGGCAGTTGTGGGGCCGGCAGAACCTGTGATCTTCCCCGGACGGGCAGGCGTGGGTCCCATGTAGTAAACGGTCTCCCCCTCAAGAGATACCGGCAGCTGCTCATTCTTTTGCAGCGCCTCAAAAAACCTCTTGTGCGCCGCATCCCTTGCCACAAGAAGTGCTCCGGAAAGGAGTACCCTGTCCCCGGCTTTTAAATATTTCAATTCCTCCCTGTCAAAGGGGACATTCATTTTTTTCATTATATCTCCCTTGAAATATGTCTGTTTACATGACAGCAGATATTTACCGCCACGGGAAGCCCTGCGATATGCGTAGGGAAAACTTCGATATTTACACCTAAAGCAGTGGTATCTCCCCCGAGCCCCCCGGGTCCGATCCCGGTCTTGTTGATCTCCTCCAGAAGTTCTTCTTCAAACCTTCTTACGTATCCAGGTCTGCCCTTGTCCATTTCTCCAACTTTTCTCATCAGAGCCTTCTTTGCAAGCAGGGCGCATTTCTCAAAGTCTCCTCCTATGCCGACTCCCACAACAAAGGGAGGGCAGGCATTGGGTCCCGCTTCTTTTACCGTCTCTAATACAGCCTTCTTTATGCCTTCGACCCCATCTGCGGGCTTGAGCATATGTATACGGCTCATGTTCTCGCTGCCGAAGCCCTTGGGCGCCACGCTGATCCTGAAAACTTCTCCCGGAACTATTTCCGTATGGATGATCGCAGGGGTATTGTCACATGTGTTCTTACGTATTACCGGGTCATCTACCACCGAGCATCTCAGATACCCTTCCCTGTAACCCTGTCTTACGCCTTCGTTTACCGCTTCCGTCAGATCTCCCCCGGTGATGTGCACCTCCTGGCCTATCTCCAGAAAGACAACCGCCATCCCCGTATCCTGGCAGATGGGGATCATCTCTTCCCCCGCTGCTTTTAGATTTTTGCAAAGGATATCGAGGATATATCGCCCGTTCTCAGAGGTTTCCTTTTGCGCCGCCTCCCGGACGGATCTTTCCATATCATCGGAGAGAAAATGGTTTATCTTTATGCACATTTCCTTTATGTTTTCGGTTATTTTTTTTGCTTCTATTTCCCGCATATCATTTCCTAAATCATCGTGACAAAGACGCCTTTCATCCTAAAAAAATGTGATAAACTGCCTTTCTGCGACATTGGGGCTGCGCAGCAGAACCGGGAGCAGAAGGGGAGTTTATCACTTCTAAAAAACAGTATATATGATTTTTTTAAATTATTCTTCTTTTTCCTCTTCCGTCTCCTGCTCATCGTCTCCGCCGAGATTTTTCATCTTGGCAATGGTAGCCACACTCACCCCATCGTCAAGATTGATAAGCTTAACACCCGTGGTGGATCTGCCCGTAACGGGGATCTCGTCCACACTGAGTCTGATGATGATGCCTTCCGTGGTAATGATCATAAGCTCGTTATTATCATTGACCATCTTGGCGCCGATAAGCCTTCCGCTTCTCTCATTAACCTTATAGCAGATAAGACCTTTGCCGCCTCTGTTCTGGATCTTGTATTCGGAAATATCCGTCCTTTTTCCGATCCCCTTTTCGGAAACGTAAAGCATGGTGTCGGAAGCAATACCGTTCTCATCGGTATGGGGGAATATCTGCATGCTGACTATCTCGTCGTCATTGCTTAAAGTCATGCCCTTCACACCCATGGCGCTTCTGCCCGTATCCCTTACGTCCGATTCCTTAAAGCAGATGCTCAGTCCCTTAGCCGTTACCAGGGCTATGTTCTTTTCTCCGTCCGTAAGCTTTACTCCTATAAGCTCATCGTCTTCTTTTAAAGTCATTGCCTGGATACCGATCTTACGGATATTTGCAAAATGGCTTAAGGGTGTCTTTTTGACTATCCCCCTCTTTGTGGCCATGAAAAGATAGTCCTCTTCCCTGATGTTTTTTAAGTCAATGGGAATAATAGCCGTGATCTTTTCATCCGGCTGAAGCTGCAAAAGATTGATAATGGCAGTACCCCTTGAGGTCCTGGAGGCTTCCGGTATCTCATAAGCCTTAAGCTTATACACTCTTCCCTTACTGGTAAAGAAAGTAAGGGCTTTGTGTGCGGTAGTCATAAACAGGTCTTCGATATAGTCCTCTTCTATGGTCTGCATTCCCTTGATGCCCTTGCCGCCGCGCTTCTGGGCCTTGAAATTGTCGGGAGCCTGTCTTTTGATATATCCCAGATTGGTCCTTGAGATAACAGCCGGCGCATCGGGAATAAGATCCTCATCACTTAAATCAAATTCATCAAAACCTATGCGTGTACGTCTTTCATCTCCGAACTTCTCCGAGATCTCCGTGATCTCTTCTTTGATCACGCCGAGAAGCTTCTTTCTGTCAGCAAGGATAGCCTTTAATTCCTAGATCTTTTCACGAAGCTCCTTTAATTCTTCCTCTATCTTTTCTCTTTCAAGACCGGTAAGGGCTCGGAGCCTCATGTCAACTATAGCCTGGGCCTGGGGCTCGGACAGTGAAAATTCCTTACAGAGGCTGTCCTTTGCGATCTGCACGTTTGCAGATCCGCGGATGATCTCGATAACACGGTCGATATTATCAAGAGCAATAATGAGACCTTCTAAAATGTGGGCTCTTTCCTCGGCTTTATTTAAGTCATACTTTATCCTTCTGGTGACCACATCCTCTTGATGTGCAAGATAGAGCTTGAGCATCTCTTTAAGGTTTAAGATCTTAGGCTCATTATTTACCAGGGCAAGCATGATGACCCCGAAGGTATCCTGAAGCTGGGTAGCCTTGTAGAGCTGGTTTAATATGACGTTGGCATTTACATCACGTCGAAGCTCTATCACTATACGCATGCCCACACGGTCAGATTCGTCGCGAAGCTCCGTTATCCCGTCGATCTTCTTGTCTTTTACCAGATCCGCGATCTTTTCTATAAGGCGCGCCTTATTTACCATGAAGGGAAGCTCCGTAACCACGATACGGTTCTTTCCGTTTTCCATGGGCTCTATTTCTGTAACGGCACGGACTCTGATCTTGCCGCGGCCTGTCCTGTAGGCTTCATTAATGCCTGACCGGCCTAAAACTTCAGCACCGGTAGGGAAATCCGGTCCCTTAACCTCTTCCATCAGCTCTTCGATATCCGTGTCCGCATCATTTTCCACGATATTGTCAATGATCTTTACAACGGCGCCTATCACCTCACGAAGATTGTGAGGCGGGATATTGGTGGCCATACCTACGGCAATACCGCTGGTTCCGTTTACCAGGAGATTGGGAAAACGGGCAGGAAGGACCAAAGGCTCTTTTTCGGATTCGTCGAAGTTGGGGCCGAAATCCACCGTGTCTTTATTTATGTCGGAGAGCATCTCCATGGAAATCTTACTGAGGCGGGCCTCGGTATAACGCATGGCAGCTGCTCCGTCACCGTCCACTGAACCGAAGTTTCCGTGACCGTCAACCAAAGGGTATCTGGTGGAAAAATCCTGAGCAAGCTTAACAAGAGCCTCGTAAATAGACGAGTCACCATGGGGATGATATTTACCCATGGTATCACCCACGATACGGGCGCACTTCCTGTGGGGCTTATCCGGACTGTTGCCAAGTTCCGTCATGGAGAAAAGTATCCTCCTCTGAACGGGTTTAAGCCCGTCTCTTACGTCGGGAAGAGCACGGGCCGCGATAACGCTCATGGCATATTCGATGTAGTATGACTCCATGGTCTTCTTCATATCTACATCATTTATATTGTCAAAAATGTGTTCATCCATATGGATTGCTCCTTTTTGTGTTGCATGGATTAAAAAATATGTTTTTTTGGGTAGGACAAAAACCGTCCCCCTATATCTTTATTTTCAGAACCGTAGCTTTGACAAACGCTGATATATTCGTTGTCTTTGACAACTTGGGTCATTTTTTTGTGCAAATCCAGAAAAATTTCTAAGAAAATTCCTAAGGAATTTTCAGAAATTTTGACAAATTTGCCGAAAAAATGAACCACCTGTCAAAGACAATGAATTATTCAGCGTTTCCAAAACTAAAAACTGTTTTCAAATATCAAGATTTTTGGCATATTTAGCATTCGCTTCAATGAACTCACGCCTGGGCTCCACCTGGTCTCCCATAAGCGTGGAGAAGGTAATATCCACCTCAGCCTCGGAGGACTCCTCGATGTTTACACGAAGAAGTATCCTTCTTTCCGGATCCATGGTGGTCTCCCAATGCTGCTCGGCATCCATCTCTCCC
>CACWUI010000015.1 GCA_902764045.1 uncultured Lachnospiraceae bacterium | reverse complement strand
TAAAAAAATAAAAAAGGTTTTTCGCCGGTACAAACACTGAATTAATTGCGTTGCTTTTGACAGGTGGCCTATTTTTCCGGCTTTCTTGTAAAAATTTCTGAAAATTCCTAAGGAATTTTCTGCGAAATTTTTTCAGATCTGCACGAAAAAATATACCAAGTTGTCAAAATCAACGAATTAATCAGTGTAATATACCGGGAAAAGCCTCACGTCACATATGGAGCCATCTGTTCTCCACGCATTTGCGGAAATCCCAGCTTTCCTTCCAGGCCGAATCCCCCTCGTAAACCCCGTCGGGGTAAAGCTTATAACTCCAGTAGATCCATCCGTCCGTCATTTTCCAGGCATCAAGCTCCAGATCCGCCACCTCATTAAAACGGCGGCGGCGCTCCGTTTCGTACTGCTTGTCGCTCATGCCCTTTTCCTTCTGAAACTCCACCGCATACCTGTTGTTTATACACCATTCTCCCACGATCACCCTGACGCCTTTTTTTGCCAGACGCACCCTGGTCTTTTCAAAGTTCAGGTACATTTTATAGCAGGCAAGATTGTGCAGAGGCACATACATCTCCATTGCCTGAATGTAGATATGGGTGTCCAGATACACGTTCTTCATGTTGTTTTTCTTAAAGAAATCCCCCCAAAGAGAGGTCCTGAAGCCGTCATGAAAAACTATCGCCTTATCCTCAGGCAGGATATTCCTGAGTGACCTGTAGGCCGCTTTGTAAAAACTGCGAAGAAAACTTAAAGGCACATGCCCCGAGCCCTTTGCTTCCTGCTTGTCCACTGCCTTTCCCGTGGAGGGCGCCGTCAGGTAAACCGGAAGGCTGATGGGCTCATTCAGCACTTCTATGCCGAAAAGTCCTTCTCTTTTGGCATACCTTTCCGCAAGTTTTTTTAATACCTCCAGGACAAAGACCACTTCCTTTGGATCCTTACGCCATTTACAGACTCCCACAAGGCCGCCGTTATCATATCCGTTCTGGTTTCCGGGAGTGGTATGCAGGTCAATGAGGATCTTTAATCCGTGTTTTTCCCCCCAGTCAAATGCCATGTCAAGATATTCGATGCAGCCGCCTCCAAAGGGCTTTCTGCCGCCGAATATAAAATAAGGCACGGGAATCCGTACAAGATTCAAACCGTACCCTGCGATCTGCTCAAAATCCTTTTCGGTTATATATGTTTCCCTGTGTTCCTTTAAACGGCACTCCAGCTCTTCGGGGGAAAGCCGCCTTGCAAGCCATGTCTCATCCTCCGCATCCGTACCGGCGAAAAGCTCCGGATCCATCCACTTTTCAAGCACCAGCCAGTTTCCCAAATTAACTCCCTTTATCTTCATCCCTGTCCTCTTTTTGCTTATGCATGGCATAATAATTCTCCATGCTTTTTTTGTCCTCGTCGATAAGTGTCCCGTCCCCGAAAAATCCCGCCTGTGTCTCCATGTGGTGCAAAAATTCATGCCTCAGGGTGTCCCGCACCTTTTCCTGGACACTCCTGGCGGAACTGTTTCCCATGGTGGCGGCAAATGAGCCGTAATAAATCTTTATCTGCTTCCCCATGACCGGGCTTGTGGAATAGGTCCCCATGATATAAAGGTCATCCGCCAGGCGCTTGGGGTGCAGGTAAGCCTTTTCATCCACGATAACACCGCCGTTTAAGTCTTCAAAGACGTAGCCTGGCAAAAGCTTTATCTCGTCTTCTACGATCTTTGTAAATTCATCGAAATCTATCATACTCAATCACCTTTTGAGGATATTATACCACAAGCGGACGTCAAGGTGACAGTTCTTAATCTCGAAAGCCGTCTCCCTGTCTTTTCGAAAACCATCACTTGGATACAAAATATAAAAGCCCCCGGGCTGCATTTTTCGAAATTTGAAAAATTCTGCAAAAACAATTATCTGAGAATTTTTCACAGGAGAAAAATGCGCCCGGGGGCATTACTATATAATTATTTATCAGATCAAAACAGCTTCTCGGGATAACAGCCCTCATCCACCAGCTTCTTTAAAGCCGCCTTGACAAGATCCCTGTCCGCCTGATATGTAACACCGAACCACTTATCTGGGGTATCCAGAACCTTAACCTCTGCCTTGCCCTCTTTGATAAGCTGATCCACAACGGTAGGAATAAGATACTCTCCCTTTTTGGGATTGAGATCCGGGTCATCAAGAAACTCTATGAACCTCTTCTCAAGCTCCCCGAATATCTCAGGCGTAAATCCCCACATATTCATGGACACCTGGCTCTTGTCATCAAGAGGCGTAACCGTTCCGTCCTCTGCCTCGGTACCTGCGCCTGTTTCGGTCTTTACGATGTCGCCCGTCTCATTGACACCCTGAAGACAACCCTTATCGTCCACGACGCACACACCGCGGGTTACGGAACCGTTATCACTTAAGGTGTTCCCCAGAACAAAGCCTGCCATGCAGAAATCATACTTTCCGGACGCGCCTTCTCCTTTTACAAGATGATCATGTATGGCACCGAAGGCCTTCTGACCGTAATAATCATCCGCATTTATAACAAGAAACGGCTCATTTACCACATCCTTGCAGGCAAGGATCGCCTGTCCCGTACCCCAGGGCTTGCTCCTTTCAGGATCCACGGTGTAACCCTCGGGCAGATCGTCGATCTCCTGGAAGACAAATTCCGTGTCAACAGCGCCGCCCAACGCTTTGATCACAGAATCATTGAATCTGTCAAGAAGCTCTCTCCTCGTGATAAAGACAACCTTGTTAAAGCCTGCTTTCATCGCATCGTAAATGGAATATTCCATAAGTGTCTGACCCTCAGGTCCCAGGGGCTCCAACTGCTTTATGCCGCCGCCGAATCTTGAACCCATTCCCGCTGCCATAATAACAAGTGTAGTATTCATAATTTATTCTCCGTTTGTGTCAAATGTTTAATAAATCTTTAGTAGTATATCATAACTATTCGCATTTACAAGTATCTGAAAAATAATCAGGGACGGTTTTAAAACCGTCCCCGTGTCCCTTTGATAATAATACCCTGAGTAAGAACTAAAAATCCTGCTCAGGGTATCTGTACAAAAATATAAAGAGGCGACAACCAGATTCGAACTGGTGATCAGGGTGTTGCAGACCCACGCCTTACCACTTGGCTATGTCGCCGTACTTGTAACATTCTAATATGTTACAGGAAATAAATCAAGGACAATTTTAAAAAAAACACGAAAACCTTACGGCACCCGTTCCGAAACGAAATATCCGGGCCGACACTTAGTCTCCTCGTAAGTCCTTGCCACATAATAACCCACTCTTCATTGTAAGATGGAATAACTACAGACAGCATAAAAGCCTTCCTTAAAGTTTTATTTCATCCGGACCTATCCAGCATCTCTCATCGTCCGAATCAAGCATAAATACTTTTCCCGTATTTTCCGGGTTTTTAGCCTGTTTGTACTGGAATACGGTCTTGCCCTCAAGCTCGCCCAGTATCTTGATCTTTCCCGTGGGATGAGACATGGCATAATCCGCTGCCTTGCCCAGACCGTTCTGGTTCTTATAGACCTCGTCTATTATCTTTATGCCCTTTGTAAGAGGCACCTGGAAATAATTCATGGCTCCCACAACGGGTCTGCACTGGAAGATATAGTGCTGAACGATACCGATGGCGCTCATTTTACGGAGCAGATCTCCCATTACCGCCGGATCGTCGTTGATCCCTTTAAGGAGCACCGTCTGGTTCTTTACAACTATGCCCTGATCCTGCAAAAGCCTGACCGCTTTTTTAGCATCATCAGTCACTTCCCTGGGATGGTCAAACTGGGTAACTATGTAAACCTGCTTCTTTTCTCCGGCTTTTCGCAGGATCTCAAGAAGTTCAGGGTCGTCGTTTATCCTTTCGGGGAAGGATACGGGCACTCTGGTCCCCATTCTGATAAAGTCCAGTGAATCCACCTCAGTCATGGCATCAAGCCAGCCTTTGATCTTGTCATTATCAAGGATAAATGAATCACCGCCGGAAAGGAGTACATTATTTACCTCTGTATGCTTGCGAAGGTAATCTGCCACCTCAGCAGGGTTTCGGGCGATCTCCGTGTCTTCCTTTCCCACAAAACGCTTTCTGAAGCAATGACGACAGACCATGGCGCAGGCAGGTGAGGTAAGCACAAGAACCGTGGCTCTGTATTTGTGCTGAACTCCCTGAAGCACGGTGTTGGAGCTTTCTCCGCTGGTATCCAGCACTCCGTCCTGCTTAAAGGCATCCGTCCTGGGGATAGCTATCTTTCTTATGGGATCATCCGGATCATCCCAGTTGATAAGATTGAAATAATATTCGGGAACAGACATGGGATATTTTTCCGTATATTGCCTGATCTTTTCCTTCTCATCCTCTGAAAGCGAAACTCTTTTTACGATGTCATCGGCAGTTGTAATGTTGTTTGCTAAACTATCTTTCCAAGACATATATTTTCTCCTTTCAAATGCGTCCGGGTGGTGCCCGTGTGAACCAAGGGGACTGTTTTTGCGGTGCTTTGATTTTTGACCGGCAAAGGATCAAGGGACCGCAAGAACTGTCCCCTTGGTTTTATACAATATTTAAAAACGTTCCCGAGAGGATTCGAACCTCCGACCTACCGCTTAGGAGGCGGTCGCTCTATCCGGCTGAGCTACGAGAACAAACCGAAAGCGCATAGCGCTTTCGCTTAGAGTTTCTCAATCAAAGATTGAGAAACTCTGCATTATGACTTGATGGGCACAAAACCGAAAGCGCATAGCGCTTTCGCTTGTGAGTTTTCTCATGCTCCGCATGGAAAACTCACTTATTATACATACACCACGCTTTGTAACAATATCGAGAGAAAAGGCAGGCAATTCATGCGCCTTAGCGCGCGTACGCGCGGTACAGCGCATGAATGCTTGTCTTTTCGCCATTTATTGATTAGAAAGCTTCACAAGCTTCTCGTACTTCGCCTTGGCGTCAGCTTCGGCATTGCCGAAGAGCTTGCTTGCTCTTTCGGGATCCCTCTTCTGAAGGTTGATATATCTGTTCTCACCCATGATGAATTCCTGATAATCCTTTGAAGGCTCCTTCATGTCGAGGATAAGAGGATTCTCCCCTGCCTCGGCTCTTCTGGGATCATATCTGAACAGGTTCCAGTATCCTGACTGAACCGCCAGCTTTTCTTCCTCAACGGTAAAGCCCATTCCCTTTCTGATACCGTGGGAGATACAGGGCGCATATCCGATGATGATGGAAGGTCCGTTGTAGCTTTCAGCTTCCTGGATAGCCTTTAAGCACTGGTTCATATCCGCACCGATGGCTACCTGTGCCACATAGATATATCCGTAGGACATGCAGATAGCTGCAAGGTCTTTTTTCTTCACGTCCTTACCTGCTGCCGCAAACTGTGCGATAGCACCTATATTGGTAGCTTTGGAAGCCTGTCCGCCGGTATTGGAGTACACTTCCGTATCAAATACGAAAAGGTTTACATCCTTTCCTGCAGCAAGCACATGGTCAAGACCGCCGTAACCGATGTCATACGCCCATCCGTCACCGCCGAAGATCCACTGAGTCTTCTTGGAGAGCCAGTCTTTCCCTTTAAGGATCTCTTTAGCCTCAGCGCTTCCTTCCTTTTCAAGGGCAGCGATAAGTCTTTCAGTAGCGTCCCAGTTGTCGTTGGTACGCTCAAATGTATCGAAATATTCGGTGATCGCTTTCTTAAGCTCACCGTCTGATGTGGTCTCATTAAGCTTTTCAAGCTTTGTTGCAAGAGCTTCTCTGTTGGCATCCTGGGCCAGCTTCATACCGAAACCGAACTCCGCATTATCCTCAAAAAGTGAGTTGCCCCATGCGGGACCTCTTCCGTTCTTATCAACGGTGTAAGGTGTTGAAGGTGTGGATCCTCCCCAGATGGAGGAGCATCCGGTGGCATTGGCAATGACCATACGGTCACCGTAAAGCTGAGTCACAAGCTTGGCGTAAGGTGTCTCGCCGCATCCTGCGCAGGCTCCGGAAAACTCAAGATATGGCATGGCAAACTGTGAGCCTTTAACAGTTCCTCTTCCGAATTTCTCGAACAGCTCAGGCTTGTCAGAAAGAGTAAGACCGTAATCAAAGTATTTCTGATCCTCCTTATGCTCACCGAAGGGCTTCATGGTAAGGACCTCGGCAGCCTTATTTCCGGGACAAACATTGGCGCAAAGTCCGCATCCCAGGCAGTCCATGGTAGAAACAGTGATACTGAAATCAAGACCGTCCATACCGTTAAGAGGCTTCATAGGCATACCCTCGGGCGCCGCCTTGCTTTCCTCCGCGTTCATAACTGCGGGACGTATTGCCGCATGAGGACATACGTATGCGCACTGGTTACACTGGATACATTTCTCGGAATTCCAAACGGGAACGTCAACAGCAACTCCTCGCTTCTCGTAAGCAGCCGTACCCTGGGGGATATTTCCGTCGATCACGTTCTTAAATGCAGACACGGGAAGTGTGTCACCCTTGCAGGCATTGACCGCTTTCTGGATATTATTGACATAGTCAAGAACATCCTCTCTTCCCTCTGTGGCTTTGCCAAGGAAGTCCTCATCTTTTGCATCCTTCCAGTCGGCGGGGATAGGTACCTCGACCACCTCGCCCGCGCCGCGTTCGATAGCCTGGTAGTTCATCTGAACGATGTCATCACCCTTCTTCGCATAAGAGGCAAGAGCCTTCTCCTTCATATATGTAATAGCCTCTTCTTCGGGGATAATTCCCGCAAGTTTAAAGAAAGCTGACTGTAAGATCGTATTGATCCTGTTTCCCAGACCGATCTCTTTACCAAGCTCTGTACCGTTTATGATGTAGAACTTAATATCGTGCTCTGCCATGTATCTCTTAACCTGACCGGGAAGATGATCGCCAATGGTCTCGGGATCCCAGGTGCAGTTAAGCAGGAATGTTCCGCCGTCCTTTAAGTCCTGAACCATGTCATATTTTCTTAAGTAAGCCTGTGAATGACATGCAACAAAGTCGGCCTTATCTATAAGGTAGGAAGACTGGATAGGTGTCTTTCCGAAACGAAGGTGGGAAATGGTCACACCGCCCGACTTTTTGGAGTCATAATCAAAATACGCCTGGGCATACATATCCGTATGATCGCCGATGATCTTAATGGAGTTCTTATTGGCGCCTACCGTACCGTCAGCCCCGAGACCCCAGAACTTACATGAGGTTGTTCCTTCGGGAGCCGCGATCACTGTCTCTCCGCGATCAAGGGACTTTCCTGTCACGTCATCGTTTATGGCAACGGTGAAGTCTGCCTTGTCTTTATTGTTATAAACAGCAACGATGTCTGTAGGGGTGGTGTTCTTGGATGCAAGACCGTAACGGCCGTTCAGAACCTTTACTGACTCAAACTCAGATCCCTTAAGGGCTGCGACCACGTCAAGGTAAAGGGGCTCGCCGGGAGCTCCGGGCTCTTTGGTCCT
Source organism: uncultured Lachnospiraceae bacterium (assembly GCA_902764045.1). Lineage (GTDB taxonomy): Bacteria > Bacillota > Clostridia > Lachnospirales > Lachnospiraceae > UBA4285. Next base: position 8,045 of record CACWUI010000015.1, on the reverse strand, counting down.
GTCAAGAACGCTAATTACCTTAACTGACTTGGGAAGCACTGCCAGAAGGTGTTTTGCAGAAAAAGGTCTGTAAAGACGAACCTTAACTGCTCCCACCTTTTCACCCTTTGATACAAGGTAATTTACGGTCTCCTCTATGGTCTCGCATGTTGAGCCCATGGAGATAATGATATGCTCCGCGTCGGGAGCGCCTATATAGTTAAAAGGCTTGTAATCCGTGCCGATCTTGGCATTTACCTTATCCATATACTCTTCAACAACATCGGGAAGCGCATCATAGTAAGGATTGCATGCCTCTCTTGCCTGGAAGAAAATATCCGGATTCTGGGCACAGCCGTGAAGTGTGGGATGCTCGGAGTTTAATGCTCTCTTCTTAAATTCCTCAACCGCCTCCATGTTGCACATCTCTTTTAAGTCTTCATAATCCCAGGTCTCGATCTTCTGGAGCTCGTGGGATGTACGGAAGCCGTCAAAGAAATGAAGGAAGGGAACTCTTCCGTCGATGGCCGCAAGATGGGCAACTGCTCCCAGATCCATTACTTCCTGTACGGAGTTTGAGCAGATCATTCCGAAACCGGTCTGTCGACAGGCATAAACGTCGGAATGATCTCCGAAAATGGAAAGGGCATGCGTCGCAATGGTCCTTGCTGACACATCAATAACTCCCGGAAGCAATTCTCCCGCTACTTTAAACATATTGGGGATCATAAGAAGAAGTCCCTGGGATGCCGTATATGTAGTTGTAAGGGCACCGCCCAGAAGGGAACCGTGAAATGCTCCGGATGCTCCTCCCTCAGACTGCATCTCCACAAGCTTTACGGTATTGCCGAAGATGTTCTGTCTGCCCTGGGTAGACCATATATCCGTACAGTCTGCCATGGGTGAAGACGGTGTTATGGGATAGATGGCAGCAACCTCAGTAAACGCGTATGAAACGTGTGCTGCGGCTGTGTTACCATCCATTGTCTGCATTTGTCTTGCCATATTAACCTCCATAATGTAACTCGCGCCCGGCGCGAAAAATGATACTGTACTTAATTTTATACAATCGCGGGTGTAATGTAAAGCAAAAAAGTCTTTTTGTACACTAAAAATACATGTTTTTCGCAGAAATGTGATCCGGTCACAGACATAGCATTTTTATCTGAATTATACTCATGCCATAGATATCGGTAACGCATATACGGATATCTTGCAACTTTAATTATTCGGCTTATGCAGGAGGAGAAAAATATGAGCGAAGTAACCATCACAAAACATAATTTTGAAAGTGAGGTGATTAATTCCGACAAACCTGTACTGATCGATTTCTGGGCCTCCTGGTGTGGGCCCTGCAGAGCGCTTGCCCCTGTCATTTCTTCATTTGCGGACAAGCACGAAGATATAAAAGTGGGAAAAGTAAATGTTGATGACGAACAGGAACTTGCAATGCAGTTTAATGTAATGAGCATACCTACCGTTATAATGTTCAAAAACGGAAGACCCGTAAAACAGCAGGCAGGGTTCTCAGATCTGGCAGGTCTGGAAAGACAATTTACCTGAATCCGTTTACAGATTCATACTTAACTCCTAATATTATTTGAAACAGACAGATACTTAAAATCCTAATATTACTTTGAAACAAATACAAGCATACTTAAACTCCTAATATTACTTGATACAAATACAGGCATACCTAAACTCCTGATACTACTTAAGACAAATACATAAGGGTCGGTTCTTTTCGTGATTACAGAAGCAATAAACAGTTTCCATGATTTGCCCTTAAAAACCTAGAACACGACCCTAAAAAAATTAAAGACCGATGATTCGTTATGTACACGAGGAACATGCATAAATGGTGCTTCGCACCTATGCATGCCCCTCGTATAACGAATTACATCGGTCTTATTTTTTTGGATCGTTTTCTAAAGTTTTTAAAGACAAACACGGAAACTTATATTTGCCTCTGTAACAACGAAAAGAACCTTCCATATATGTATCAGCCCTGCAAAATTTCGTGACCGCCCATATAAGGACGGAGCACCTCCGGTATCCGTACCGTTCCGTCTGCCTGCAGATTATTCTCCAGGAATGCTATAAGCATACGGGGCGGCGCTACCACGGTATTATTCAGGGTATGAGCGAAATATTTCTGCTTGTCAGCACCCTGTACTCTGATCTTAAGACGCCTTGCCTGGGCATCTCCCAGGTTGGAGCAGGAACCCACCTCAAAATACTTCTTCTGTCTGGGGGACCAGGCCTCCACGTCAATGGAGCGGACTTTCAGGTCTGCCAGATCCCCGGAGCAGCACTCTAATGTACGCACGGGAATATCCATTGAGCGGAAAAGCTCTACCGTGTTTTTCCAGAGCCTGTCAAACCATTCCCTGCTGTCCTCCGGCTTACAGATAACTATCATCTCCTGTTTTTCAAACTGATGTATTCGGTAAACTCCACGTTCCTCTATCCCGTGTGCTCCCTTCTCCTTACGGAAGCAAGGAGAATAACTGGTCATGGTAATGGGAAGATCTTCTTCGGGAGTTATTGATTCGATAAACTTACCTATCATGGAATGCTCACTGGTTCCGATAAGATAAAGGTCCTCGCCCTCTATCTTATACATCATCTCATCCATTTCCTTAAAGCTCATAACGCCGGTAACCACGTTGCTTCTTATCATGTACGGCGGTATGCAGTAGGTAAAGCCCTTGTCTATCATAAAGTCTCTTGCATAGGAAAGAATGGCGGAATGCAGCCTTGCCACATCACCGATAAGATAATAAAATCCGCTTCCCGCTACCTTTCCGGCAGCATCCAGGTCAATGCCGTTTACCGACTCCATAATCTCCGTGTGGTATGGCACCTCAAAATCTGGAACCACCGGATCCCCGAATTTCTCAACCTCCACATTTTCCGAATCGTCTTTACCTATGGGAACCTTTTCGTCGATGATATTAGGTATGGTCATCATTATTTCCCTGATCCGTTCGGCATGGGAGTTTTCCGTCTCCTCAAGTTCTTTTAATCTGTCAGCAAATTCCCCTACCTTTTTCTTTAAGTCTTCGGCTTCTTCCTTTTTCCCCTGAGCCATAAGAGTACCGATCTCTTTTGAGATGGTGTTTCTTTGATTTCTCAGGTCATCAGCCTGTGTCTGGGCTTTTCTTACCTCTTCATCCAGACGTGCCACTTCGTCCACCAGTTCCAGCTTATCATCCTGAAATTTCTTTTTTATGTTTTCCTTTACGATTTCCGGATCCTCGCGGATAAGCTTTATATCTATCATAAGTTGTATCTCCTTTATTTTCCGAGTTTATCGATCAATCTTTCAAGTTCTTCCTGAGAGAAGTAATCTATGGTAATGGTTCCCTTTTTGCCGTCGCGGCTCTTGATATTTACGGGACTTCCTATTGATCTTTCAAGTTTTTTCTCCATTTCCCTGTATACCAGCTCCGCTGCAGGGTTGGGCTTCTTTTTGGTCTTGGCCCCTTCGGGCTTTTCGATCATTTTCTGTATCAGCTTTTCCGTCTCACGGACACTGAGGTCGTTATCAATGACGGTTTTTGCCACTTCTTCCATATCCGAAGGCTCACCCAGAGCAAGAAGCGCTCTGGCATGTCCCGTACTAAGCTGTCCTGACACCACAAGAGCCTGTAGTTTTTCATCAAGCTTAAGAAGCCTCATGATATTGCTGACCTGGGCTCTGGATTTGGAGACCTTTTTTGCAACATCTTCCTGTTTGAGATTGTATTCGTTTATAAGATTTTCAAACGCCTTGGCTTCCTCTATGGGATTTAAGTCCTGTCGCTGTATGTTTTCGATGAGGGCAGCCTCCATAACCTCCTCGGGTGTAAAATCCCTTACGATCACGGGAACCTCTTTGAGCTTTGCGAGCTTTGCGGCTCTCCAGCGGCGCTCTCCTGCAATTATCTCATAGTACTTATCATCCTTTTTCCTTACGATAATAGGCTGAAGGATGCCTACCTCCTCTATGGAGTCAGCCAGTTCCCTCAGGAGAGTGATATCGAACTCCTTTCGGGGCTGATCCTTATTCGGTTCCACATGGGTTGTCTTTACCATGATCTCCGCAGCCTTTACCGGGGCTTCAGGGGTTGAAGTGTCCGCTGTCTTTGCCGCCCCGGATCTTGCTTTGCTTTTCCCGGTCCCGGCTTTTGTTTCTTTTTTTACCGTTTCCGCATCCTCAGAACCCGGTATAAGCGCTCCTATCCCTTTTCCTAATCCTTTTCTTGGTGCCATATCATTCTCCTTTCCGGTCATTTTCGTGAAGTTTGATGAATTCCGTCGCCAGTTGTCTGTATGCACGGGTGCCTGTAGAATTTACATCGTAGAGATTAATAGGCAGACCGTGGCTTGGAGCCTCGGCAAGCCTTACATTCCGGGGTATCACAGTATCGTATATCCTGATATCTCTGATGTTCCCTATGACGTTTTCAATAACATCCTCCGCCAGTCTTGTCCTCATATCAGCCATTGTAAAGACTATTCCGTCAATAAAAAGCTTTTTATTTATCTTCTGATTTATAAGCCCTATGGTCTTTATAAGCTGCGTAAGCCCCTCAAGGGCGAAATATTCGCACTGAAGGGGAACCAGTACGGAATCAGCCGCAGCCATGGCATTTATCGTCATCATGTTAAGGGAAGGGGGACAATCCATAAATATATAGTCGTAATCCCCCCGTATCTTTTTGATCTTGTCACGAAGGACATATTCCCTGTTTCTGACATCAATAAGTTCTATTTCGGCTCCGGCAAAATCGGCATTTGCAGGGATCACGTCCAGGTTCGGAATGACGTCCTTTCTGATGACCTCCTCTGCCTTAAGACCGCCCAGCATCATCTCATAAATGGTATCTTGGGCATATCTTTTTTCTATCCCCACGCCGGAGGTGGCATTCCCCTGGGGATCAACATCGATAAGAAGCACCTTTTTCTTCCTGTCCGCCACGCAGGCAGCAAGATTTACGGTGGTGGTGGTCTTTCCAACGCCGCCTTTTTGATTAGCTACTGCAATAACAGTATTTCCCATAAATAACTCCTTTTTGCCGCATTACATGTGTTTCACGTGAAACATTTAGACAATTATAGCATTTTCAAACTGATAAAACCACACAAATATCTGTTGTGTTAATCATTTCTACGCCTTATAATGAACTTATAAACTTACGAAAGGCGGTGCAGAACATGTCTTTTACAGGAAAAGCAATAAAGGCGGGAGTCATTGGAGGATTGACCATCGCCGGGATTTTTGCAGCAAATAAGCATTTGACGAAAAAATACACTTCGGTGAACAAAACCTACGAATACAATGGCTTTTCATGGAATTATCCCCAGGGAAAGATCAATTATTTAAAAAGAGGGCAGGGTAAGCCCTTGCTTCTTCTGCATAACATATCCGTCTACAGTTCATGCTATGAATACTCAAAGGTTTTGGACAGACTTTCCGAAGATCATACCGTATACGCCTTGGATTTTCTGGGTTGCGGTCATTCCGACAAGCCCGAAATGTGCTACACGGCATTTACCTTTGTCCAGATCATATATATGTTTATAAACGAGATAATAGGAGAAGAGACTGATATCATAGCTTCCGGGCTTTCCTGCGCATATGCCGTCATGGCAAAGAGCAATTTCAGCGATAAGATCGGGCGCCTCACCCTTGTCGATCCCGTAAGCATTTCCGCAATGGCTGCCCCTCCTGCGGCTGCAGGTTCCCTGAAAAAAGACGTGTTCAACCTCCCCGTCACAGGAAGTTTCTTTTATAACATGCTCACCTCCGAAACCGGAGGCAGGGCATACGCAAGAGCACTTTTTTCTTCATCAGACAGGGATGTTTCACGTGAAACATCTGATATCCTTTGCGAAAGCGCCCATATCGGCGGCAACGGAGGTAAATACCTGTACAGCAGTATAAAGAACCGATTTGTCTATGTGGATATAAGAAAAAGCCTCAAGGATCTGGAGGATGTAAACATCATATACGGTTCCCGGGAGACAACAAAGAAGAAGGTTGCTTCAAATTATCGCAGGTATAATAAAGGCATAAATATTTATGTGGCTCCCGGGGCAGGGGCCGTGCCTCACTACAAGTATCCCGCGGAATTTCTCACTATTTACAATAATATGGGGTGATTGTTTCACGTGAAACATTTAGGACGCATTATGGCACATAAGCTGCAACAAGCAAACCTTTATAATGTGATCGCAAAATTAAAATCGCAGTTATTGTTATGCGAAGGGAAAACATAGTCGCAAAGCGGCATTTATGTTTTTCCTTCGTGTTTATAACAATAGCTGCGATTTGTAAATTTTGCAGGTCGCATTATACCATTTGCGGTTGCAGGCTTATGTGTAATAAATGCGCTCAACAAGGTTTTACGGATGATCGCTTACGAAACTTGCCTATGATTCACTCCAAACGCCGTGAAAATGTATTATCGGGCCGTACGGATGACCTTCTTACGATTCACAAAAATATGAGGCAAATGTTTCACGTGAAACATTGTAAAAAATGTTATTTTAAAGGTTCTTTTGCCGGCGTTCCGGGTTTCCGGGGATATTTCTTCGGTGTCTCCGCCGTTTTTCTGATGATCACAAAGTCTCTTATGATATCAGTCCCCTCAAGAGATACAGAGACCGCTCCTTCCGTTTCACCGCCCAGCAATCTTATGGCATTTCGGGCTGACTCCGCCTCTTCTTTTACTCCTTCCGCCTTATATGCCACAAATAAGCCTCCTTTCTTAACAAAAGGAATGCAATATTCGCAAAGCACCGGCAAAGCAGCCACTGCACGGGACAATACAAAATCATATTGTCCCCGGTATGCAGGATCCTGCCCCAGTTCCTCGCTGCGTCCGTGAACAGGGGTCACTTCCGTAAGTCCAAGGGATTCACAGACTCCTTTCAAAAAACCTATCCTTTTGTTAAGAGAATCAACGAGCGTAAGTTTCATGACGGGAAAGCATATTTTCAATGGAATTCCCGGAAATCCTGCTCCCGTGCCGATGTCTGCCACCTTTGCTCTTTTAAGACTTTCTGCTCCGGCCTCTGCCCCGGCTTCTTTCAAAGCTTTTATGACCAACAGGCTGTCAAGAAAATGCTTGTACAGCACCTCCTTGTAATCCGTTATTGCAGTAAGATTCATGGTCTTATTGGTCTCATAAAGCATCTCATAAAACAGTCGGAGCTTTTCCATTTTTTCCACATCTATCTTTATGCCGGTCTTTTGAGCATTTTGAATAAATTCTTTTTCCATATCTAACCCTTTTGCTTTAAATATATAAGAAGCACAGATATATCCGCAGGTGACACCCCCGAGATCCTTGATGCCTGTCCGATGGACCGGGGACGCATCTTTGCAAGCTTTTGCGCCGCTTCTATGCGAAGTCCGTATACGTTTTCATAGTTGATATCCTCCGGGATAAGGTGTTCCTCAAGTTTTTTAAATTTCTCAACCTGTTTAAGCTGCCTGTTTATATATCCCTCATATTTTATCTGGATATTGACCTGATTTTGAACATCCAATGACAGATCAGGCCTGTCCTTATCAGCTCCCGCAAGGCTCTCATAGGACAGTTCCGGTCTTCTGATAAGCTCGGTGAGGGTTGTCCCGCCTTCTATAGGAGTGCTTCCCGCCTCTTCAAGGATCCTCTTCACCTCGGGAGATGGCCCGATATTCACGCCTTCAACTCTTTTTATCTCGTTTTCTATAAGCTGCTGCTTGAAGCAGACACCGTCAAAGGTCTCCTGATCCACCAGCCCCGCTTCAAATCCGTATTTTCTCAGCCGCAGATCCGCATTATCCTGTCGGAGCAGGAGCCTGTATTCCGCCCGTGATGTCATCATCCGGTAAGGTTCTGCCGTTTCCTTCGTGACCAGATCATCGATAAGCACTCCGATATAGCTTTCGGACCGGTCCATGACTATAGCCTCTTTTTTCTGTATCAGACGCGCCGCATTGATGCCTGCCATAAGCCCCTGTGCGGCAGCTTCTTCGTAGCCCGAGCTTCCGTTTATCTGTCCTGCGGCAAAGAGGCCTTTTATGTTCA
>CACWUI010000014.1 GCA_902764045.1 uncultured Lachnospiraceae bacterium | reverse complement strand
GGAGGCGGCGGTGGCGGCTTCTCCGGAGGAGGCGGAGGTTTCTCCGGCGGCGGTGGCGGCGGCCATTCATTCTAAGTCCGAGGGACCACAGAGACCCGAGAGACATGGTTACGGTTTTTGTGTCTCCCTTTAGGGAGAAACAAAAACCGTCACCGTGTCCTGAGTAAGATACACATACAAACACATTCTGACGAAAGGTGATTATTATCATGGAGAGAAGAAGACCAAGAGGCCGTGACACATCGGGTATGGGAAATACCTTTAACGGCAAAACAGGAAGAAGAGGAGACGGACTGGGAACCGGTCCCGTAGGATCTACCGGAGGCACTTCCGGCGGAGGCCCCACAGGCGGCGGTTCCGCGGGAGATGACAAGGGACTGCTCAGCAGTCTTGCCGGGCAGATGCTCGGAGGCGGCAGCAGCACATCCTCCTCATCATCCACATTAGGTTCCCTTTTGGGAAACATGACATCAGCTGCATCAAATACCACCACCGCTTCATCAGGCGGCGGTATAAAGATCGGCAAGCTGGTAATGATACTTGCCATCTGCGGCGTTATAGCTGCTTTGGGCGCATCCTGCGCAGGCATTAACTTATCATCGGGACTGGGGAATCTCATCAGTAGTACCAACGGCGGAGACACCACCCTTTTCGGAGGCAATTCCTCCACAAGCACAGGCTGGACCGACAACTCTTCCAACGTATACTCCCTGAACACAAATGTTGCCGAAGGTTCAAGAAGCAAATATACAACCCTCCTCGGCAATAACCGGGATAAAGTTACGGTCATGGTTTACATGTGCGGTTCCGACCTTGAGTCCAATTCTGCCATGGCCACCAAGGATCTTCAGGAGATGGCAGCTGCCGATCTGAGTGACAATGTAAATGTTATCGTATTTACCGGCGGTGCCAGCAGATGGAACAACAACGTTATCAGCAACAAGGTTAACCAGGTTTACAGAGTGACCCAGGGAGGTCTTGAGAGACTGGTTGATGATGCGGGAACGGGAGCGATGAATGATCCTGCAACCCTTTCGTCATTTATCAAATGGGCTAAGGAGAAATATCCAGCAAACCGTAATCAGCTTATTCTCTGGGATCACGGCGGCGGTTCTCTGTCCGGCTTCGGTTACGACGAGAAGTATTCAGGCAGAGGATATATGCCTCTTACCGATATCAACAAAGCTCTTGCGGATGCCAACATGAAATTTGACTTTATCGGATTTGATGCATGTCTTATGGCAACGGCTGAGAACGCACTTATGCTTGATAAGTATGCTGATTATCTCATTGCATCCGAGGAGACGGAGCCTGGCATCGGCTGGTATTATACCAACTGGCTGAATAAACTTTCCGAGGATTCATCAATACCCACCACAAGCCTGGGTAAGATTATCATTGATGACTTTACGGCAGAGTGCGCAGCAAAGACTCCCGGTCAGAAGACCACCCTTTCCCTTGTGGATCTGGCTGAACTTTCGAATACGGTTCCTTCAAAGTTATCATCTTTCTCGAAGGATGTAAGCAACAAGATCGCAAAGGCTCACTACAGTGAGATCTCAGCAGCAAGAAACAATACAAGAGAATTTGCAAGATCCACACGTATAGATCAGGTTGACCTTGTAAACCTTGCCCAGAATATTAATTCAGAAGAAGGAAAGGAACTTGCTGAAGCTATCAAGGGAGCGGTTAAGTACAACAGGACATCCGCCAATATGACAGACGCTTATGGTCTTTCCGTATACTTCCCGTATTCAAGCGTCGGAAAAGTAAACACCGCCATCAAGACATACAATGCCATTGGTATGGATGCCGATTATACCAAGTGCATTCAGGAATTTGCCGGTGTGGAGGCTGCAGGTCAGACAACACCTCTCGGAAGTTCGAATACCCTGAATTCACTGTTTGATATACTTAGCGGCGGAAGCAGCTACAACAGTTCATACGATACTGCATCTTCGGGACTTTCATCTTCACTCCTGAACGGTCTTTTCGGAGGAAGAGGAAAGGAAGCTGCAGACACGTATGTATCCGAAAATACATTTGACGCATCCAAGCTTGTATGGCATAAAGACAAGGACGGAAACAATCTGATCAAACTTTCCGAGGATCAGTGGAAGCTTGTAAACAGTCTGGATATGAATATGTTCCTTGACGACGGAGAAGGTTATATAGATCTTGGTCTTGACAATATTTACGAGTACAACGAAGACCTTGATATGGTTGCGGACACCAATAAGAAATGGATTGGTATAAACGGACAGACCGTTGCATATTATCATGAGAGTACCGTTGACAGCGGTGCCGGCGATGAGACCACCGGATATATACCTGCTCTTCTGAACGGAAAGAGGGTAAAGCTTATGGTATCCTTCGACGGAGTAAATCCCGGCGGATTTATCTCAGGTGTAGAGTATGTGTACGAAAAAGAGGATACACCGCTCGGCAAGGTGGATCCTGAAATAAAAGAGGGAGATAAGATAGATTTCCTTTGCGATTACTATTCATATGACAAGAAATACAATGACAGTTACATGCTGGGTAAACAGCTTGTGGTAGGAGAGGAAGGTCTCTCCATAACAGCACAGGATCTGAGTGAAGAGAGAATAGTTGAAACATATCTCTTTACTGATATTTACAGTAACTGCTACTGGACACCGGCGCTTACATTGTGATTTTTAGAGCATACGCTTTTAGGGAGAAATGGAGATCCCCTCATGTCTCCCAATCAAATAATCATTGACAGAGAAAACCGAAAAACAGATAATGTTACCGTGAGGATAATATTATCTGTTTTTTTGATACCCTGTTTTTTATTAAAGGAGAAAACATTATGAAAGGAAAGTTGATAAGGAAAAAATTATGCGTGCTGGGTCTGGTGGCAGCGTCCGTTTCCGCAGGAGTGGCGACACCGCTGGCTTTAAGCGCAACGCAGGCACAGGAAGTTCAGGCGGAGACCAACAGCAGCACAAAGGCCAAGAAGGTTGCCGTAAAAAGCGTAAAATTAAACAAAACAAAGGCAAATCTGACAGCAGGGAAAACCCTTAAGCTTACGGCTACCGTAAGCCCCTCAAATGCCACAAACAAAGCAGTTACCTGGAGCAGTTCCAACACTAAAGTTGCAACCGTTGACAAAAACGGCAATGTAAAGGGCATAAAAGCAGGAAAGGCAAAGATCACCGTAAAGACAAAGGACGGCGGTAAAACTGCGGCATGCACCATAACCGTTAAAGCTGCAAAACAGACGGGCAAAACCGGATGGTACAAAGAAAACGGCGGCTATAAATATTACAAAAACGGCGAGGCTTATACCGGCTGGCATAAGATGGGCAAAGCCGAGGGAGAGAAAACCGAGCATTGGTCATATTTCGGAAAGGACGGGAAGATCTATACCGGCTGGCATAAAATGGGCAAGGCCGAGGGAGAGAAGAAAGCGCACTGGAGCTATTTCGGATCCAATGGCTGGTTGCGGACAGGCTGGGTACAGTTCGGAAAAGGAACCTCAGAGCCTGACGGTAATAAGGCAAAGCACTGGAGCTATTTCGGTGGTGACGGGTGGCTCCGTACCGGCTGGCAATGGATGGGCAAAGGAACAAAGAACCCGGACGGGAATTCGGCAAAGCATAAGTCATATTTTGGTAGCAATGGGTGGCTTAGAACCGGCAATCATCATATAGGTAGTGACCAATATAGTTTTAATAATAGAGGATGGTTGCAAAAGTATTTTTATGTAAATGGAAAAAAATTTACAGGTATATGTAATTTTTTCAATTCAAACAATGAGTATTTGTCGCAAATCGTATACAAAAATGGAAAAAAATTTACAGGAACGAAAGCAAATTTTCCGAAAGAATGTTACAATGCAACGTTTACATATAATGGGAGTACTGTTAAATGTACATTAAATAAGATTCGTTTTTGGGAAAGTAGTAATTTGTATTATAAAGGGCGCTGTATAGATCCGCCTAGCATAAATTATTGTTATAAAAGTGTAGATATATGGGGAGATGCCAGTTTTCCAAAAGATGTAGTTTATACTTATAAAATTGCCGGTGACACCTATAAATGCAGTCCTGATAAAAATGGAGAAACTCATATAAATTTGAAAAACAATTACAAAACAGGCAGTAAATATACAGTAACAATTGAATATGGTGGCAAAAAAACAGTAGTCACAAAGCAGGTAATAAGCAATGAAGGTTGGTTTGGTGATTTTAATTACTGCGATTATCATGTGACGGGTAAAGTTTATCATGCAGTGCAAGGTGATGAAGTTATCTTGGAAGATTCAAGAGGGGGTAGATATACTAAAAAAATTACATATACAGCAAATCCTTACAACATTTCATTTTATACGAATTACAAATATCGAAATTATTCATGGCTAAAATTTACGTTCAAAGATAAATATGGTCAAATAAGAAAACAATGGACATGGAATCTCAAATAGGGAGACCGGACGAAGAGTTTCATGTATCCATAGCATACGATCCATTGTAACGCCCCCGGTATTGTTTTTTTCGACATTGGAAAAAGCAATAACCGGGGGCGTATTTTATAGTATCTCGAAGTTAGTTCAGAAACTCCTTCTTACTGTGATTCTTAAGTAGCTCCTGCTTCAAATCATAAAGCTCCTGTGAAATATCCACATGCACCTCATGGGGATTAAGAAGTCGTTTTGACTCTTCCCATATGGAGTCCAGCTCACGCTCGCGAAGCTTACATATCTCATCCACACCCGGGGACGCATATACGCATTCCCCGTCCTTAAACACCTGCACGAGCAAAGGCTTGATCGTGAAATGTCCCGGTTCAAGCACGGTGCGCTTCCAGGGCTCATTCGGATCAAAAAGCTCCAGAGGCTTGCTTGTATCATATTTCTCATGGGCCAGAGTGATAAGATCCGCAAAGATCTTTCCGGACTCATCATAGATCCTGTAAATTATCTTATCTCCCGGATCGGAGATCTTTGCCACGTTTTCGGAAATCTTTATGGTGGGAACCATCTCTCCATTTTCATTCTGGATAGCGGCAAGCTTATAAACGCCGCCGAATGCCGGATTATCCTTTGCGGTAATCATATTGGTGCCCACGCCCCAGGAGTCGATCCGCGCACCCTGTGAAATAAGGGATGCTATTAAGTGCTCGTCCAAGTCGCTTGAAGCTGAGATAATGGCATCCTTAAAGCCTGCAGCGTCGAGCATTTCCCTTGCCTTTTTTGAAAGATAAGCCAGATCCCCAGAATCAAGGCGGATACCGTAAAGCTTAGGATTAATGCCTGCTTCTTTCATTTCATTAAATACCCTTATGGCATTGGGTACGCCTGAAAGTAAAGTGTCATATGTGTCTACCAGCAACAGGCAGTTATCCGGATAGATTTCGGAATAAGCCTTAAATGCTTCATATTCGTTTTCGAAGCTCATTATCCAGCTGTGGGCATGTGTTCCCAGAGGCACCATGTCAAACATCTTTGCTGCCAGCACATTACTTGTACCAACGCACCCTGCAATTACTGCGGCTCTTGCGCCGTAGATGCCCGCGTCCGGTCCCTGGGCGCGACGTAGCCCGAATTCCATAACACCGCCACCTGCAGTCTCTACTACTCTGGAAGCCTTGGTCGCGATAAGGCATTGGTGGTTTACGATGTTAAGAAGGGCTGCCTCCATAAGCTGAGCCTGGTCTATGGGGGCAACTATCTTCATAACAGGCTCCCTTGGGAAAATGACCGTACCCTCGGGTATGGCGTATATATCTCCCGAAAATTTAAAGTCCTTAAGATACTCCAGAAAATCATCGTCAAATTTGCCCGTTGATCTCAGATAGTCAATATCTTCTTTTTCAAAATGAAGATTTTTTACATAATCAATTGCCTGCTCCAGACCGCAGCAGATGGCGTATCCGCCCCCGAAGGGGTTCCTGCGGTAGAACATGTCAAATATTACTTTTTTGTTATTATTCTTTTTAAAATATCCCTGCATCATGGTAAGTTCGTACAGGTCCGTAAGTAAGGTAAGATTTCTCAATGTTTTATCCTCCTGACCCGACTATTTTATACTTAATATAGGGGAGAGACAAGAGGGACGGTTTTTGTGTCGCCCGCAAGGGAGACACAGAACCGTCCCCATGTCCCTCGAAGAACAGCCCCCGTGGTCCTCAGGACACCAAAAAAGGAGACGCATAAAACGTCTCCCCGGATCTTATAATAGCTTCCCCAGAATATTGCCCTTCTTCTTCGGAGCGGTGTCAGCGGTCTTGGAGGCCTTAAGAGGCACAAAGCCCGTAACATAAATACCGCTTACCTCAGCCTTTACATTGGTCTTGATCGGGATCGTCTTAAACACATCCTTATTTGCCACGAAGGTCATGATCCTGGGACCCACCTTAGCTTTAATGATAGGCATGGTCTTTCGGGCATATCTTTTTGGAGCTTCCTCCAGTACCATTTTGGGAAGACCGGCATCCCGTAACTTCATCCTCTTTTTGTCTATGATCAGCATGGTAACTGTTTCTTTGGTCTCGTCGATAAGCTTCTGCTGCTCGTCGGCTCTTCTTTCGAACTTCTTTTTAAGGGTGAAGTTGAAAATGATCATGGCAGCCACAACAGCAAGACCGATGCATATTATAATTATCGCCCAGATCGGCATGATTTCCCTCCAAATAAAAAATACTTCGATAGATTATAGCATAATGTTTTAAAAATTCAAATTAATTTTTTTCAAGATATGCCTTCAGAATAAGCTCTCTGGTAAGAGCGGGAAGATTTTTCTGATCCTCCCGGGAAAGCCCCTTTGTCTCTATGGGAGGCAGGAATTCCAGCGTGGTCTTCTGAGGATGCAGCCAGGGAAAATGCTTCTCAAATATTTCCCGGGTATGGGTCTGCACTATGGGAACGATGGCAGCTCCTGTCTTTGTTGCAAGCTTAAAGCTTCCGGCGTGAAAATCAAGAACTCCTGCACCTTTATTCCTCTTTCCCTCAGGGAAGATCAGTAAAGAAGTCCCGTTTTTGATAAGATCTATCCCGTCGAGTATTGCCTGCATGTTCTGGCGCATATCATCTTTCTCAAGAAAAATGCAGTTGATGCGCCGCATCCAGGAGCTGATGGCAGGGGCTTTTTTTAAGCCGGATTTGGAATAAATGGCGGTGGGACAGGGCAGATATGTGTATGAAATGATCAGGTCATAGTAACTGCGGTGGTTGCCCATAAAAACAACAGGTACGCCCTTTGGTATATTTTCAAGACCGTAAACCGCAGGCTTTGAGCCGCTTAAGAAAATAAGCGCACGGAATCCGGTGGTTATTACCTTGTGACTGAACTGCACCGCAGCTTTAGGGCTCTTTTTTCGTATGAAAAATTCTACCGGCAGCAGTACAAGGCTTGCCAGCATAAATAATCCCACATATAAAAGACTGATAAGTGTTCTTAAAAAAGGCATTTTTTATTTCCTCAACATTTTTTCGGCGCCGGATGAAAAGTGCAATGCGCCGTCACTTGTAATAAATAAAGCTTCAGTATCCGGAGTGTTTTCTATAAGCTCAAGTCCATCGTCAAGACCCAGGGTAAAGCAAAGGGTGCTCAGACAGTCCCCGTCCAGCGAGCTTTCAGTAATGACAGAGACCTGGTAGAGCCCGTTGTCATAAGGGTGACCCGTGGAAGGGTCCAGAATGTGATGGTAGATCCTGCCGTCATCTCCCGTAAAATAGCGCTCCGATATTCCTGATGATATAAGGGAGGTATCACTGAGAGCAAATACGGCAACGGTGTCCGACAGCTCGCCAAAGGGTTTTCGTACACCTATATTAAAGGGCTCACCGTTTTTATCGCCTACGCAGCAGACATTTCCGCCCAGATTGATGACGGCGCTTTCCGTGCCCTTTGACTTAAGGAATTCTTTCAGTCTGTCGGCGATATATCCCTTTGCCACCGCACCCAGATCAATGACGGTCCCGGCAGGTTTCGTGACCTTCCAGCCCGAAGTCTCTTTTGTGAGAGAAACGGATGAGTCATCCACAAGTTTAAGTTTTTCGCGCAAAATATCATCCTCCGGAACCTTGGAGTCACCGCTCCGAAAATCCCAAAGCCCGGAAACGCTTCCTATGGAGATCTGAAAACGGCCCTTTGAAGCCTTTGACATTTCAAGCCCCTTGCTTATGGCTGTGCCCAGATCATCGGATACCATATCCGTCTCATTGTGGTTTAGTTTCCAAAGCTCCGAGGCTTCATCGTGCATGGAAAAGATCTTTTCGTATCTGTCACACAGGGCAAGAGCCTCGTTTAACACTGATTCGTCAGTATCATCGTATGAAGTGATGGTGACGTAGGTGTCAAGCTTAAAGCCGGAAACCTCTTTGGTTGGGCAGACTGCAGCCCGTAAGCACAGGTAAGATGCATATCCCTGCGATCAAAGTTTTTTTGTAAATATCTTTCATGATGCGAGATATTATAGCAAATTTACGGAAAAATTTGTGAAAAATAGAGGCTTTTTATTTAATTTTACGCCGTAATGTGCTATAAATAGGGGCGTATGACAAAAAAGATCAATTTTATTTCGGAAGGTGAAGGAGATTATGAAAAAGATAACTAAAGTTTTCGGTATCGCGGCAATAGCGGCAGCAGCTGTATCCATGGCTGCCTGCGGCGGAAAATCTGAATACGGTGATACCACAAAAAATATAGAGGTTGCAGCTAAGGATTATCAGGCATTTTTTGATAATACCGCAAGAGTTTACAGAGATTATGTAAAGGTGGGAGACTATAAAGGTCTCGAGGTTGCAAAGGTAGACCGCTCAACAGAAGAGATAAGTGATGAAACCGTTGAGAGTACATTAGAGAGTCTTGCAGAGGAATACAGAAACGAAGAGGATGTGACCGAGGGCGGCACTACCCAGGAGGGTGATGAGATAGTTCTTGATTTTACGGGTTCTATCGACGGCAAAGAGTTTGAGGGCGGATCTTCTACGGATTACAGCTACACCATAGGCTCAGGTCAGTTTATTGAGGATCTGGATAAAGGTCTTGCAGGAAAAGAGGCGAACAAGGATTATGACATTAATGTCAAATTCCCTGATGATTACGGCAAGGAAGAGTTGAACGGCAAGGATGCTGTCTTTAAGGTTAAGATCAAAAAGATCGTAAGACCTACAAATCCTGAGATCAATGACGAATTTGTTGCGGCACATACGGACGATTGGGAACTCAGAGGCTATGGCAGCGGCATTAAGACAGTCGATGCTTTAAAGGAAGGTATCAAAAAGAATCTTGCAGAGTCAAAGAAGGCTTCAAATGACCAGACACTTTACGGTGAGGCTTTAGAGAAGATTATTGAGACATCAGAGTTTAAGGAGGAACTTCCCCAGGAAGAGTTAAACTACCTTGCCGATACCATGAAGAGCAATGTTAAGAATCAGTTCGAAAGCTACGGCGAATCCATGGGTATCAAATCCTTTGAGGATTATATCAAGCAGTATTACGGATATGAGTCAGAGGATCAGTTCAACGAATATGTTCAGACACAGGCTCAGGACTACCTGAAGTCAAAGATGATCACCACCATTATCGGAGCGGATAACGGTATCAAGATCAGCGCTGAGGATATCACCAAAGAAGGAAATTCCATGGCTCTCTACTACGGCTATGACAGCTATCAGAAACTGGTGGAGACCTACGGACAGATCCTGAACGCAGAGACGGGATATCAGGTGGCTTACAAGAAGGTTTCAGAGATCGTTGCAGGCGGAGTAAAAGAGGTGGAGGAGACTACCGCAGTTGAAGAGTCAGAAGCTTCCACCCAGGTGACCGAAAAATCCGGCACAGGATCGACTGAAGAAGAAAGCGAGACAACTACAGCTCAATAAAAAGGCATAATAAAAACGCCGCGGTGCTTAAGGAGAGTAAGAAAGCGCCGCGGCGTTTGCCCATTGCGGATTGGGGTTCCGCAATCTTAAGTGAGGCTTTGGGGTTAACCTCACTTAGGAGGGAAAAATATGAAAAAAATTTGTTAGCGGAAAGGTTATCTTTACCGCTGGATTTACTATAGCACAGAATGGGTTATATACACATATTTTACCTGTGAAAAATGTGTGAAACATGACACATTTATATCTGCTTGACGATAGATACTTTTTCATATACCATGTTATGAAATTGTATTGATTTAAAAAGAAAGAGGTTTATAAATGGAAAAAAGATTATTTACTTCCGAATCAGTAACAGAAGGGCATCCCGATAAGATATGCGACCAGGTATCGGACTCCATACTTGATGCTATATTTGCACAGGATCCTTATGCCAGAGTGGCGTGTGAGACCCTGACAAACACAGGATTCATCATCGTAATGGGGGAGGTTACCACCACGGCTCAGGTAGATATCCCTTCGGTTGTAAGAAAGACCGTTACGGAGATCGGATATGATTCATCAGAGAAGGGGTTTGACGGTAATACATGCGCCGTTATGGTGGCCCTTGATAAGCAGTCACCTGACATCGCCCAGGGCGTGGATAATGCCATCGAGACAAGACAGGGAGACGGTTCCGACCTTGATACAGGCGCCGGAGACCAGGGAATGATGTTCGGATATGCCACAAACGAGACCGAAGAATATATGCCTTATTCCGCGGCTCTTGCCCAGAAACTTTCACGTCAGCTTTCAAAGGTGAGAAAAGACGGCACCCTCAGTTATTTAAGACCTGACGGAAAGACCCAGGTTACGGTTGAGTACGACAGCAACAATAAGCCCGTAAGACTTGATGCTATCGTAGTCTCCACCCAGCATTCACCGGATGTGGAGCAGGAGCAGATCCATAAAGATATTAAGAGATTCGTGATAGATGCCATCGTTGACTCAAACATGGTTGATGATGACACAAAGATTTATATAAATCCTACGGGACGTTTTGTTATCGGCGGACCCAACGGAGACAGTGGTCTTACTGGACGTAAGATCATCGTTGATACCTACGGCGGCGCTGCAAGACACGGAGGCGGCGCATTTTCCGGAAAGGACTGCACAAAGGTTGACCGTTCGGCAGCATACGCTGCACGATATGTGGCTAAGAACCTGGTGGCAGCAGGCATTGCTGACAGGATAGAGATACAGGTTTCTTATGCCATCGGTGTGGCTACACCCACATCCATCATGGTGGATACCTTCGGTACAGGTAAGCTTGAGGATGATAAGATAGTAGAGATCATCAGAAAAGAGTTTGATCTTCGCCCTGCGGGCATCATAAAGATGCTTGATCTGAGAAGACCTATTTACGGACAGACCGCAGCTTACGGTCACTTCGGAAGAACTGATGTAGATCTTCCCTGGGAGCGTCTTGACAAGGTTGAGGTGCTTAAGGCGTATATCTGAAAAAAGTCAGAGACGGTTATGTGCTTCCGGTGAAAAGATCCCGGATTCAATTTTGAATTTTTTAAGAAAACACTGATCAAACGCAACGCATTGATCAGTGTTTTTTTGATGATGTAAGTCATTATAAAAAAAAATTATATACAGAGCAAATAACAGTCCTCGGCTTCCCGCAAAATATATTCCCGCAGCGTTGCTTCCGTCGACATTAAAAACAGCCTGCTGTTTTTGGGAGACGGAAGTAATGCCTGCGGGAAGTTTTGCGGGAAACTTTATATTTTTATAATGATTTACACCTTGATATCCCCCCGATTTCCGTTTAAAATAAATAGACGGTTTACGTTTGAAAGGGGACATCATGTTATCTGCTGACATAGGAATAGATCTTGGTACAGCGAGCATTCTTGTATATATAAAAGGGAAGGGCGTAGTTTTGAAAGAGCCCTCCGTAGTAGCATTTGATCAGGAACAGAACAAGATAAAAGCAATAGGTGAGGAAGCCCGTCTTATGCTGGGTCGTACCCCGGAGAATATCGTGGCGGTAAGACCTTTAAGACAGGGCGTTATTTCCGATTACAAAGTAACGGAAAAGATGCTCAAATATTTTATTGATAAAGCAGTGGGACGCCATCTTTTCAGGAAGCCCCGCATAAGCGTCTGTGTGCCTTCGGGTGTTACCGAGGTGGAGCGCCGCGCGGTGGAGGACGCTGCCATACAGGCGGGAGCAAGAGAAGTGGCCATTATTGAAGAGCCTATAGCTGCAGCCATCGGCGCAGGTATAGACATTTCAAAGCCCTGCGGCAATATGATCGTGGATATCGGCGGAGGTACCACGGATATAGCCGTTATTTCCCTGGGGGCCACGGTCGTGAGCACATCTATCAAGATAGCGGGGGACGATTTTGACGAGTCCATCGTCCGTTACATGCGAAAAAAGCACAACCTTCTCATAGGCGAGAGGACTGCAGAGGAGATAAAGATCCAGGTGGGTTGCGCATATCCTTTGCCTGAGGTCAGGACAATGACGGTAAAGGGCCGAAACCTTGTTACGGGCCTGCCTAAGTCCGTGGAGATCGACTCTGACGAGATGGAAGAGGCTCTGCGCGAGGATACGGGTCAGATCGTGGAAGCTGTTAAAAGCGTGCTTGAGCGCACTCCCCCTGAACTTTCGGCAGACATTGCCGAAAGAGGGATAGTCCTTACGGGAGGCGGAAGCCTTCTTACGGGGCTTGAGGAGCTTTTGGAGGCAAAGACCGGCATACACACGGTTACAGCCAGAGACCCCATGACGGCAGTTGCCGTGGGCACCGGAAGATTTGTGGAATTTATGTCCGGCAAACGGGAATTTCAGGAATGATTATGAGCAGTCTTTCTGGGAACAGTATAGAAGGTTATGTGGAATCCGTTATATTCCACAACGAGGAGAACGGTTACAGCGTTATCACCATGTCGGTAAATCTGGCAGAGATCACTTGTGTAGGCACACTTCCGGGTATTTCCCCGGGGATGTATATATCCTGCAACGGGAAATATGTGCAGCACCCGGTATATGGTGAGCAGTTTTCAATAGAGTCTTTTACGGTAAGAGAGCCTCACAGCCGTGAGGCTTTTCTTCGTTTTGTCTCAAGCGGGGTCATTCCCGGCATCAGAAAAAAGAACGGGCAGAAGATAGCGGACAGGTTCGGAGACGATTCCTACCGCATCATGCTTGAAGAGCCCGAGACCCTTGCCCGGGAAATAAAGGGCATTTCACTAAATCAGGCATACGGCTTTCAAAAATCCCTTATCGACAACAGACAGATAAATGATGCCCTGATATTTCTTCAGGGAATGGGCATAGGCAATGTTCTTGCCAAAAAGATATACTCGTATTACGGAGAGGACATGTATACGGTATTAAAGGAAAATCCCTACAGACTCACAGAGGATATAGAAAATGTGGGATTTAAGACCGCCGACGAATACGTAAAAAGATCCGGTCTTAAGATCAGCTTTGAAAACCGGGTCCGGGCAGCCCTCCTCTATATCCTTGAAAGAGGCGTGGGAGATGGACACTGTTATCTTCCCGCTGAGATCCTGAAGTCGGAAACGGAAGAACTTCTGGGAGGCGCCATAGAGGATTTCAACAGTATACTTACGGATCTTTCCGTGGAGTCAAGACTTACGGCAAGATTATCCGATGACGGAGAAGTAAGGGTTTACCTTCCCGCTTACTTCAACATGGAGCAAAATGTGGCAATAAGGTTAAACGAGTTAAACAGCGCCCGGTCTTCATCCGATCTTGCAGGTGTAAATAACGTAAGCATCGAAGACATAATAGCCGCAGTGGAGGAAGAGACGGGGATAGAGCTTGATGAAAAGCAAAAGGAATCCGTGGTAAGCGCCATGGAGGGCGGAGTGCTGGTGATCACGGGAGGCCCCGGGACCGGAAAGACCACGGTCATCAATTCCATTATCAGGGTTTTTTCGGATATGGGTCTTGAGATAAAGCTGGCAGCCCCTACGGGAAGAGCCTCCAAAAGAATGAGCGAGGCCTGCGGCATGGAGGCCTGTACCATTCACAGGCTGCTGGGTTATTCCCCCTACGGTTCGTCCGGTGAAGATAATGACACGGCTTACATGAAGTTTGAGTACAATTCCGAGAATATGCTTGACGGCGACATAGTCATCATAGACGAAATGTCCATGGTGGATCTGTGGCTTATGAATGCCCTGCTGAATGCCTTAAAGCCGGGTACCCGTCTTATCCTTGTGGGAGACTCCAACCAGCTTCCCAGCGTGGGAGCCGGCAATGTGCTGGGAGATATAATGGATTCGGAATGCTTTACCGTGGTACGCCTTGAGAAGATATTCCGGCAGGCAAGAGACAGTGACATTGTGGTAAATGCCCACAGGATAAATAAAGGTGAAACGGTGGATCTGGACGCACAAAGCAAAGATTTTCTTTTCATAAAAAGAGATGATCCGGACAAGATAATATCCGCCATGTACACCCTTATCACGGAAAAACTGCCGGCCTATGTGGATGCCCCGGCAAATGAGATCCAGGTGCTCACACCTTCCAGGACGTCAAAGACGGGAGTTGAGAGATTAAACCGCATTTTACAAAACCTTATAAATCCCCCGGACAGTTCCAAAAGAGAGCGACAGGTAAAGGATGCGGTCTTCAGGGTGGGGGACAAGGTCATGCAGATCAAAAATGATTATGATCTTGAGTGGTCCCGTTACTGCGAGGATGGCATGAAGGAAAGAGGCACCGGAATTTATAACGGCGATATCGGTGTTATCACGGAGATCAATGATTACGCGGAGACTCTTAAGGTACTGTTTGATGATTATAAAGAAGTAAGCTATGACTTTGACATTTTGGAAGAACTGGAACTGGCATATGCCATAACCATTCACAAGGCACAGGGGAGCGAGTATCCGGCTGTTGTCATCCCCATGTATCCGGCGCCTAAAATGCTTATGAACCGCAAGCTTTTATATACTGCCGTGACCAGGGCGCGAATGTGCGTATGCATGGTGGGGATCAAAGACTGTTTTGAACAAATGGAGGAAAATATATTTGAATCGCAGAGATATTCGGCATTATCTGAAGCTATCAGGGAAAATCATCCTTGACGGTATATATCCCCGGGGATGCGTGGTATGCGGTGAACCTTTGGAATTTGGAAAAAGAGATCATCCGGCAAGACTTCACGACGGCTGCAAGGAATTTCTGAAACCGGTGGAGGGACCGGTGTGCTACATATGCGGAAAAAGTATAAACGAAACGGAAACCCTTTGCGGAGACTGTAAAAATACAGATAGATCATTTGACGGAGCAGTTTCCGTTTTTGAATACAATAACGCCTTAAAGGAGAGCGTATACAGATTTAAATATAAAAATAAAAGAGAGTACGCCTCTGCCTTTGCATATATGATCGCAAAACATCATAAAAAGATCATCGGATACTGGAGACCGGATGTGGTGATACCCGTTCCCATGCACCCTGAAAAGAAAAAGGTGAGAGGTTACAACCAGGCAGAGATACTTGCAAAAGAAACAGCCCTGATATTAGGGATCAAATATGAGGCCGACACACTCATCAGAAAAAAGATGACGGTTCCCCAGAAGGAACTGGGTATCCAAAAAAGATATTCAAATCTTGAAGGTGCCTTTGAGGTAAAGAAAGATCTTGGTAAAAGTAAAGTGCTGCTTATAGACGACATATATACTACGGGGGCCACATTTGATTCATGCGCCCGTGCCCTTAAAGCAAAGGGGGCGGACAAAGTGTACGGTACGTCCCTGTGTATAGGTCAGGGTTTCTGATTTGTAAATACCGTTGATAAATAGTAAAATTTTATTCAAATGATTTTGGGAGGCTTTTATTATGAAAGTGACTGTTCTTGCGGGAGGCACAAGCACGGAAAGAGATGTGTCCCTTGTTACATCAGTAAAGGTGTGTACGGCTTTAAGAAAGCTGGGACATAAGGCAAATGTTATAGATGTATTTTTCGGTTCGGATTCTTTCGGAAGCGCCGAAGGATTTTTTGAAGAGAAAAACGATCTTGAAAAGCTTGGAGATGATCTGAAGCAAAAAACACCCCTGGTAAAGGATGAGATAAAAAAACGCAAGGAGGAAGGGGGCGTGTTTTTCGGTCCCGGTGTTCTTGATGTGATCATGGCGGCAGACATAGTCTTTATGGGTCTTCACGGTGAAAACGGTGAGAACGGAAAGCTTCAGGCCGTGCTCGATCTTTTCGGAAAAAAATACACCGGTCCCGGAAGCCTCAGCAGTGCCATCTGTATGGATAAAGATATTACAAAAAAGATCCTCGTTCCCGAGGGTATTCCCAGGCCGAAGGGTGTTACCCTTATCAGAGGCGAGAGTACCGTAAGTGATGAAGAACTTCCTCTTCCCTGTGTGGTAAAGCCCGCCTGCGGCGGATCAAGCGTGGGGGTTACCATAGCGAAAACACCGGAGGAAAGAGAAGCGGCCGTAAGGGAAGCTTTCAGACTTGAGGAAAAGGTGCTGGTGGAGGAGTTCATCAGCGGAAGAGAATTTTCCGTGGGGGTATGCGACGGAGAGGCAATGCCGGTCATAGAGATCATTCCCGACGGCGGTGTTTATGATTACGAGCACAAGTATGACCCTGAAGGCGCAAAGGAGATCTGTCCTGCGGAGATACCCGAAGAGGTTTCAAGAAGGATGCAGTACTGGGCCGAGCAGGCTTGTGCCGCAGCAGGTATAGATACCTATTCCAGAGTGGATGAGCTTATGAACGAGAAGGGGGAGATATATTGCCTTGAGATAAATACACTTCCCGGCATGACACCCACATCTCTGTTGCCGCAGGAGGCTGCGGCAATGGGCATGTCTTATGAAGATCTGGTGCAAAAGCTTATGGATGTTTCTCTGGAAAGACGAGAGGAAGATGCTTTTTGATTTTTTTATTAAAGGAGGATCTTTACAGTGGACAGGATGACCGTGGAGCAGGCTGTAAACGCCTGTGCAGGAGAATGTAAAGGAGACAGGGCTTTTTTTGACGGAAAGATAAGCTCGGTCGTTACCGATTCAAGAAAGGTGGTCTCCGGAAGTGTTTACGGAGCCATAAAGGGCGAGAGGGTCGATGGTCATGACTTTATTGATCCCGCTTTTGATGCGGGAGCGCTTCTTGTGATCGGTGAAAAGGATCATGATCCCGGTGAAAAAGGAGTGTATGTGAAGGTGCCCTCCACTCTTGAGGCTGTTGGCCGCATCGGAAGGGATTATATGAAACTTCTTGATATTCCCGTGGTGGGGATCACCGGAAGCGTGGGCAAGACCAGCACGAAAGAGGTGATAGCATCCGTTCTTTCCCGGGAACTGGTTACGGGAAAGACTCTGGGCAATCACAACAACGAACTGGGGCTTCCCCTTACCTGTTGCGAGATGGACGGAGAGACGGAGGTGGCCGTTCTTGAGATGGGTATTTCCGCTCCGGGAGAGATGGATTATCTTACAGGCATTGTACAGCCGGAGGTGGCAGTCATCACCAATATCGGTGTGACCCACATGGAGATATTGGGGAGCAGGGAAGGAATCTTTAATGAAAAGTCTAAAATCTATAAAAATATCTCCGGTGATGGTCTTGTTATATTGAACGGAGACAATGATCTTTTAAGACAGGTTAAGGAGACTCCTGCAGGAAGACCTTTGTTTTTCGGTCTGGAAAAGACGAACGATATTTATGCGGAGGATATCAAAGAGGAGGGTCTGAAAGGCTCGGCCTTTGTTATCAAGGGATTAAACTGCGGCGATCTTAGTGTCCGTATTCCCATCCCCGGGAAACATATGGTGATAAATGCCCTGGCAGCGGCGGCAGTGGGGGAATATTTCGGACTTTGCGCCGAAAGCATAAGAGAAGGCATAGCCTCTGTGGAGACCGTTTCCGGCAGAACGAACATCAAAGAAGTTAACGGAATAACGGTTATCGACGACAGTTACAATGCATCCCCCGCATCCATGATGTCTGCCATAGATACCCTTTCACTTGCGGATGGAAGAAAGATATGTGTTCTGGGGAATATGTATGAACTGGGAGATGACTCATTGCAAATGCACAGGCAGGTGGGAGAATATGCGGCTTCAAAAAAAATAGATGTACTCCTTACCTGCGGTGACATGGCAAGAGAGATCGCGGCAGGAGCCGCCCAAGGTGTGAAAGAAATATACTCTTTTGATGATAATCAGGAGATGATAAAGAAATTAAAAGAAATCATACGCGAAGGTGACAGTATTATGATCAAAGCTTCTAACAGTATGAAATTCAGTGAGGTTACAGAGGCGCTTACAAAATAATCCCTCAGGTTCCGTTTTTCGACATTTGAAAAATTCTGCTAAAACAAATGATTTGAGAATTTTTCACAGGAGAAAAACGGAACCTGAGGGACCTTTATTTTTGTGTGATCTCAAGCATTACAGCCTCAACCCTCTTATTGTTCACCCGCATGACCGTTGCCTTTACCCCGTCCCGCTCTATAGAATCTCCGGCCCTGGGAAAACGGTCCAGCTGCTCGATGATAAGCCCGCCTATTGAATCATTATCCTCGGACTCAAGATGAGTCCCCAAAGCCTGGTTGATATCATCAAGCTTATAGGAGCCTTCGACACGGTATCTGCCATCGGATATCTCAACGAAGGGTCTGTCCGTTTCAAGGTCGTATTCGTCACGGATCTCTCCGATGATCTCCTCTATCAGGTCCTGGGTGGTGATAAAGCCTGCCACGGAACCGTACTCATCAAGAACGATGGCGGACGAAGTGGCACTCTTTTGCATATCCTTAAAAAGAACGGAAATGTTCTGGGTTTCAAAAGTAAAGTAAGGCTTTCTCATAAGCCTTGAAATATTAAAGGATGCCTTTTTGGAACTTTCGGTAAAAGGGCCCGAAAGAAGCACATCTTTACTGTATAAGACCCCCACGATATTATCCGG
This sequence comes from uncultured Lachnospiraceae bacterium, assembly GCA_902764045.1. Classification (GTDB taxonomy): domain Bacteria; phylum Bacillota; class Clostridia; order Lachnospirales; family Lachnospiraceae; genus UBA4285. The sequence continues at coordinate 5,174 of CACWUI010000014.1, read as the reverse complement.
GTTGTCCTGATAAACGGGAATACGGGAATGTGAACTTTCTTTAAATACATCCATGACCTCGTCAAAGGAGGCGTCCACGGAAAGATAATCCATATCTATCCTGGGGACCATTACATCCTTTGCAACGGAATCCCCGAACTCAAAGAGGTTATGGATTATTTCTTTTTCTTCGGGTTCAAGGACACCCTCTTCGTGGCTGACGTCCACAAGGGCTTTAAACTCTGCTTCCGTAATGGTGGCGGTAGGCTTGGAACTGTCTATCTTAAAGAGCTTAAGGATCCATCCGGAAAGTTTGTCGATAACAAAAACCACGGGAGTAAGGACCAGGATGATGACCCTGATAACGGGAGCATAGATCATTGACACTTCCTCCGGTCTTGTGGAGGCAAGAGTCTTTGGAGTGATCTCACCGAATATCAAAAGTACTACGGTAAGAATGGCCGTGGAAATACCGGCAGCAGCGCCGCCGAAATGATTGATGGCAAATGTGGTGGTAAGAGATGTTACCGCGATGTTTACGATATTGTTTCCCACAAGGATACCGGAGAGCATCCGGCTGGGGTTTTCAAGTATCTGCGAAACCTGCTGCGCCCGTTTATTTCCACTGTCACAAAGAGAGCGCAGTTTTATCTTGCTTACTTTTGTAAATGCCGTTTCGGCAGATGAAAAAAAAGCCGATAAAGCGATCAGTGCGATGATGACGATGATCTGAACTACACCCAATGGGTCCAATTAAAAATCACTCCTTTCATTTGAAGCCATTATATCATATAATGACTGTTAAGTTTTGTTTCGTGAAAAGGGGAAGACCAATTGACCATAAGAGAAGAGACACAGCAGATCGAGCGCGCTTACTTTTCAAAGTACGCGTCCTTTTCCGATGAGAGCAGGGGAAGAAGTAAACCTGAGGCGGATGACGAGATGCGTACCTGCTACCAGCGCGACAGGGACAGGGTCATTCATTGCAAGGCCTTCAGAAGATTGAAACATAAGACCCAGGTTTTTCTTGCGCCGGAGGGAGACCACTACAGGACGAGACTTACCCATACACTGGAGGTGGCCCAGATCGCAAGAAGCATAGCCAGGTCGCTCAGGTTAAACGAAGATCTGACGGAAGCCATAGCCCTTGCCCATGACCTGGGTCATACCCCCTTCGGGCACGCCGGAGAGAGGACGTTAAATGATATCTCAAAAAAGGGATTCAGTCATTGCGACCAGAGCGTAAGAGTAGTGGAGGTCCTTGAGAAAGACGGGGAAGGACTTAACCTTACATGGGAAGTGCGGGACGGCATAAGCCAGCACAGGACCTCGGGTGATCCCGCCACCCTGGAAGGCCAGGTGGTAAGACTTTCGGATAAGATCGCATATATAAATCATGACATAGACGATGCCATAAGAGGAAATATTTTTGAGGAGTCCATGATCCCCGAAGAGTTCACAAATGTTTTGGGTCATTCATCCCGTGAAAGACTTGATACTCTTATAAGAGCCATCGTGGACAGCAGCAGGGGGGGATCGGAAATAACAATGCCTGATGACATGGAAAAGTCAATGATGGATCTCAGGAAGTTTATGTTTGAAAATCTTTACAGTAATCCTGAAGCCAAAAGCGAAGAGGTTAAGGTAAGAAAGATGATAGAAAAGCTCTTCGGATATTTTATGGAAAATTATGAGGAAGTTCCGGAAAATTATCGCAGGATCGTAAGTGACAGAGGCGAGGATAATGAGACTGCCGTCTGCGATTACATCGCAAGCATGAGCGACCAGTATTCCATAAAGGTATTTAAAGATATTTTTGTTCCCAAAGCCTGGGAGTATTAAAGGAGTTTATGAATTACGAAGAATTTAAAGAACGTGTCCGATCCGGAAACGATATAGTGGACGTGATAGGCAGATACGTTGATCTTAAGAAATCAGGTGCCAATTACAAAGGGCTTTGTCCTTTTCATAATGAAAAGACTCCCTCTTTTTTTGTTATGCAGGACGGGCAGTTTTATTATTGCCACGGATGCCATAAGGGAGGAGATGTATTTAAGTTCCTGTGCGAGTACAACCACATGGATTTTCCCGATGCGGTAAGAGAACTGGCGGAGACTGCGGGGATCGATGTGCCGGACAAGTTCGACTACGGTGATGCGGGGCGTATCAAGGCGGGCTTAAAGAACAGGCTTCGTGATATGTACAAGACTGCCGCCGAGTTTTATTATAAGGAACTGCATTCCGGGAGCGGAAAAAAGGCTCTTGATTATCTAAAGGACAGAGGCCTTACAAAAAACACCATGGTAGCTTTCGGACTGGGGTATGCTCCGGCAGGAAGAACGGCTCTTTACGATCATCTGAAGGGAAAAGATTTTACGGAAGAGGAGTTAAAGGAGTCCGGACTTTTCAGTTATAAAACAGGCGGGCCCAAGGATGCTTTTTTTGACAGGGTCATGTTTCCGATAATGAACAGGGCCTCTAAGGTGATCGCATTCGGAGGAAGGATCCTCGGAACCGGTGACCCTAAGTATATCAATTCACCGGAGACTCCTATATACAGCAAGAAGAACAATCTCTACGGGATACAACGTGCCATCGCCGCAAGGAAAGAAAGGATCATTCTGGTGGAGGGTTATATGGATGTGATATCCATGCACCAGGCAGGCTACCCGGAGACGGTCGCTTCCCTTGGAACGGCTCTTACAAAAGAGCAGGCTGACATCATTGCAAAGCTTGCAAGAAAAGTTTATCTCATTTACGACGCGGACGGTCCGGGAATACAGGCTATGCGCCGTGCCATTCCCATTCTCAAAAAGGCGGGACTTTTTGTAAATATTGTAAGCATGAAGCCTTTTAAAGATCCCGATGAAATGATAAAATCAGAGGGTGTGGACGGAGTTGAAGGACGCATCAGAAATGCGGACAATGCTATTGTTTTTGAACTGGAATGCATCGCCTCCGAATACGACAGAAAGGATCCTTCGGAAAATGCCGAGTTTGAAATGAAGGCGGCAAATATGATAGTGGAGCTGCGCGACAGATTTCAAAGAGAGGAATTTATCAAAACAGTTTCCGAAAGGTTCGATATAAACAAAGAGCTTCTTACATCAGAGGTGAACCGTATCGGTGATGAAACATATAAGGAAGGCATCATCAGGCGTAAACAGAACCCTGTTATACGAAGACCTGAAGGTGTAGGCAGCAGGATCAGGGACGGGGATCAGGGACTGCCCGATGAAAGAAATGTTTTACTTGCCCTTGTAAAAAATCCGAAGATTTTTGAACAGGTCAAAGGATATGTTTCAGTTGAAGATTTTACAACGGTTTTTTTAAGGGAAGTTGCCGATATACTATTTGACAAGTTAAATAATGGTGGTACTATACAGGCAGGTGAAATAATGAGCCGCTTTGACAATGAAGAACAAAGCGATCTGGGAAGGCTGTTCAGCAATGAAATGTATGATGCCTCCGATGACAGAACCAAAAGCAAATTCGTGTCGGAATCCCTGAAAAGCATGGTCATGCGAATGTATGACGAAAAGAGCGAGAACGCTCCGCCTGATGAAAAGTTAAGGCTCATGAAAGAAAAAAACGCGTTATCAGACCTAACTATAGATATTAATCCGGATTGAAAGGAAGGAAGAAAAAAATGGCAACAACTAAGAAGACCACAGCAAAGAAGGCAGCAGCAAAGAAGACCACCGCAAAAAAGACTACAGCAAAAAAGGCTGCAGTAAAGAAGACCACGGCCAAGAAAACAGTGGCAAAAAAGACTACAGCTAAAAAAACTGTAGCAAAGAAGACTACAGCCAAGAAGACTGCGGCAAAGAAGACCACAGCAAAGAAAACTGCTGCAAAGAAGACCACAGCCAAAAAAACGGTAACCAAGAAGACTACCGCTAAAAAAACCGTGGCAAAAAAGACTACTGCTAAAAAAACCGCAGCAGTAAAAAAGACTACGGCTGCAAAGAAGACAACAGCAGCGAAGAAAACAACAACGGCTAAAAAGACAACCGCAAAAAAGACTACCGCTAAAAAGAAGTCCGAAAAAAAGACGGAAAAAAAAACCGGCAGCAAGTCTGATAAAAAGTCAGACAGAAAAAAAGAAGATAAAGTAGAAAAAGAAGAAAAGTTAAAAAAGGACGAAGAGTTTCAGGAGAAGGCATCTGAGGAGTTTACCGAAGAAGCTCCGGATGATACTTCGGAAGACGATTCCTTTGAACCTGTTGATATCTATTCTGAGATCCTTGCCAAAGCCAAAAAGAACAATAATATCATTACCTATGACGAGATCAGTGATATTATGAAGGACACCGACTTCGGTGTTGAGAATCTTGAAAAGGCATTTGATTTCCTTGAGAAGAATAACGTGGACATTAAGATCTCCGAGGATATGGAGGAAGAAGACGACGAGGATGCTCTTCTTGACGATGAAGATGATGAACTGGAGATCGATGTTAAGAAGATAGACATATCCGTTCCCGATGGAGTGGGTGTGGATGATCCCGTCAGGATGTATCTTAAAGAGATAGGTCAGGTTCCCCTTCTTACAGCCCAGCAGGAGATTGATTATGCCATGAGGATGGAGCAGGGAGACGAGGAAGCAAAGAACCGTCTTACCGAGGCCAATTTACGTCTTGTTGTAAGTATCGCCAAGCGTTATGTGGGAAGAGGCATGCAGTTCCTTGACCTTATTCAGGAAGGTAACCTTGGTCTTATAAAAGCCGTTGAAAAATTCGATTACCGTAAAGGCTATAAGTTTTCAACATATGCCACATGGTGGATAAGACAGGCCATCACAAGAGCCATTGCCGACCAGGCAAGAACCATCAGGATCCCCGTGCATATGGTGGAGACCATAAATAAGCAGGTAAGGGTTTCAAGACAGTTGCTGCAGGAGCTGGGAAGAGAGCCTACACCGGAGGAGATAGCAGACGCCATGGATCTTCCCGTTGAGAAGGTAAGGGAGATACAAAAGATTTCCCAGGATCCCGTGTCCTTAGAGACGCCTATTGGTGAGGAGGAGGATTCGCATCTTGGGGACTTTATCCAGGATGAGGATATTGAGCAGCCTTCCGAGGCCGCTGCAAGAACTCTTCTGAAGGAGCAGATAAACGAAGAACTCCAAAATCTTACCGAAAGGGAGCAGAAGGTCCTGAGGCTCAGATTCGGTCTTGATGACGGAAGGGCAAGAA
>CACWUI010000013.1 GCA_902764045.1 uncultured Lachnospiraceae bacterium | reverse complement strand
GAAGCGAGGGCTGTGATTTTATCATAGGCCTGGGAGGCGGCTCAGTCCTTGACTCTGCAACGGTCATTGCGGCGATCGTTCCCCAAACCGGGGGACGTGTCTGGGATTATGTCAAGGGCGGCACCGGGGGAGACAGGGAGCTTACCGAAAAATCCCTTCCTTATGTGGAGATCACCACAAGCGCCGGAACCGGAAGCGAGGTGGACAGATGGGGAGTTGTGACCAATCCCGAAACTCACGAAAAGATAGGCTTTCAGGGAGATTTTCCCACTCTTGCCATAGTAGATCCGGAGCTTATGGTGACGGTGCCGCCGGACTATACGGCTTACCAGGGCTTTGATGCCCTGTTCCACAGTCTGGAGGGTTATATTTCAAAGGTGAGGACGGCTCCCGCCCAGATGGTGGAGATCGCGGCAATCGGAAACATTGCCCAATATCTTCCCCTTGCGGTGGCTGACGGATCTGATATGGATGCCAGGACCAAGATGGCATTCGCCAATACCATGAGCGGTTATTCCATGGAGCTTGGCAGCTGTACAAGCGAGCACGCCATGGAACATGCCATGTCCGGACATCATCCGGAGCTTCCCCACGGTGCGGGTCTTATCATGATCTCCGAGGCTTATTTCAGGTATTTTATAGAAAAGCATGTGTGTGACGACAGATTCATGGAAATGGCCATGAACATCGGTGTTCTTACTCCCGTTGACCCCATGGATTTCATCTATGGCCTTCGCGATCTTAAGGAAAAATGCGGCGTTGCCGATCTTAAAATGAGCGATTACGGCATTACCCCGGATGAGTTCCCGACATTTGCAAAAGAAGCAAGAGAGACCATGGGAGGACTTTTTGAGTGCGACCTGATTGACATACCCGAGGAGGATGTTATAAAAATATATGAAGATTCTTATCAATAAGCGGAGGGAAAAATATAATGGAGAGTAAAGGTTTTATTAAAAAGGTTATCATCGCAGGCGCTTTTGCGGCAGCTTCAACCATGGTGCTGGGAGGTTGCTCGGGAGGCAGTTCAGGAGGCAGCGGTTCCGGCAATACGGAAAATACGTCAAAGAGTGCCCGGATAAAAGATTCACTTGCATCATATCCTAAGGCAGACATGAGCGGATATACGGGTCTTGAAGGATATGATAAAGACCTTCAGTTCGTTGAAATGAGCGTTCAGGATATTAAGAAAGAAATGGATAATAAGGGGACTTTTGTTTTTTGGGCTTCTTACTCAGCATGTCCCTATTGCAATACACTAATTCAGTATCTGAATGATGTGGCTCTTGATGAGGGTGTTAAGGTTGGTTATCTTGACACAAGAAAAAATCCCGAATGGAAGAGCAATATGGAGATTGACGATTATGATCTTTTTGTGCAGATGTTTGATGATTACTTAAAATTAGACGAGAATGAAAAAAAGCATCTTTATGTGCCACATACCTTCTTTATAAAAGACGGCAGGGTGGTCTACAGTCATGAAGGAGTTGTTGAGAACCTTGAAAGCACCAGTGAAGAACTTAGCGACGAGAATAAGGAAGAAGTAAGAAAGGCCGTAAGAAAAGGCTTTGAAAGTATGAGATAAAATGGAAAAAAGCAGGTCAGGGAAAAACTTAAAAAATACCCGTGACAGGGTAAACGTAAAAGAGATCGCCATGTGCGGTCTCTTTGTTGCCGTGGCCCTGATATTTTCATATGTGGAAAGCCTGCTTCCGCTTCCCATGCCTGTGCCGGGTTTTAAGCTCGGGTTTGCTAACATTGCGATCATTTCGGTTTTGTACTTTTACAGTGTAAAGGAAGCATTTTTTGTAAATGTCGTAAGGATAATCCTTGCAGCGCTCCTTTTCGGACACGGTAATGTCCAGCAATTTTTCTTCAGCCTGGCCGGCGGCATGGCAAGTCTGGGAGTTATGGCGCTATTAAAGAGATTTGATAAATTCTCAGTTATAGGTGTAAGCGTAGTGGGGGGAGTGGTGCACAACATTGCCCAGGTGCTTATCGCTATACTTATTCTTTCAAGTGTGTCAATAGGGTACCTGATACCCGTATTTATCGTCATAGGAGTGGTGACCGGGATCATTGCCGGTATTGCTGCCAAGGCGTTTTTGAAACATATAAAAAATTTGAACGAATCATAATGAGTAAAGGGGACGGTTCTTGTGACCGGTTGATTCTTACCTGTCTGAAGGTTTTGAATCGCCGCAGGAACCGTCCCCTTTTCGGGATTATTAAGGATTCTCCACACTTTCCCTTTCCCGTCTTGTACGAAGATAAGGACAGATACGCAGATAAAAGATAGCTATCGCGGTATCAAATATCGCCAGAAGTAAAAATGAAACAAATAAGGGCACTCCTATGGAAATAAGGGCGCCTACAAGTGCTCCCGTGGCAAAAACCGCGATAAAAAGCATCTTTAATCCGAAAGATGCAGCGTAACTTTTCAGAATAGATTTGCGGTTAGGGTTTCCTCTCCTTAAGGCTTCCTTGCACATACGGCCGAGCTCTACTCCCGCATCAGTAGACACGCCGCTCATGTGGCTTACACGAAGCTTAAACTGCGACAGGAAACCGTTTTGGAAACCTGCAAAGACTGAACAGTAGAAAATGAACCAGTAGGACAGACCGAAGGCGGCCGCAAATACAGCAAGAACTACGGCGCCTGTTATGTAAGCGTATCCGAACCTTGAAGTAAAGTTTCCGTCACCTCTGGGGTTAATAAATGCGGATATGGCAACACCTATGATAAATGCCGACGCCAGGCCTATCAGTGCAAAAAACATAAACCAGTCGCCATCCAGGAATGAAACGGGTATTTTTGTCACGCTTCCCGTGTGATGGGTTGCGGTAAAAGGTGCGAAATTTGTGACTATCACAACATTTAACCATCCGCAGGCAAATGTTGTGAGATATCCGAAAAGTACAAATGAATTCAAGATAAAATCCTTTCCACTTTAAATAAAACGCAAAGTATCCGGTCGGATCAGCTCTACCGGATACTTTTTATTTAGCATATTACAAAGCTATGGGGACGGTTCTTATGGCTCTGATGTTTTCAGTTTTTAAATATCAAAAAGCGGAGCCGTAAGAACCGTCCCACGGCTCCTGTGTTTCTTAGTGTAACGCAAACCATCCGAATGCGTGATGGGCAATATGCGTATTCATAATGACCATAAATACAAACCATGCAAAGGCGCAACAGTTCAGCACCAGTGCAAAGGTTCCGATCTTATACTTATCGCTTTCTGCGTTACGTCCAACAGACGCAAGACCGATACCTATAGCGGAAATGATGATGGCTGCGGCGGTTCCTATACCGAACCAGCAGATACCCATTGATACCCCGAATATGATAAAGGAAATGATAATGGATGTCCTGGCCGAAGCAAAGAACTTAAATCCGAGGAATATTCCCCAGGCGGCCATACCGAAACCTACGCCGTAAGCAAGGTTGTCGGTGCCGAGCACTATGACCACAACAAGCAGCATGGTTATGGTCTCAATAATAGGATGGGTATTACATTTTACAATGGAATTCCAATTGTATGTCTCGAAACATACGTATAGCATAACTGCTATTAGTGCTGCCAGAGGTATGGCGGCAAGTACGGGGGATATGCCGAAAAGCAATACAGCCATCATTATACCCGTCATAAGGGTTGAAAAACGCCCTTTGCCTCCGCTTGTTACATTTGCAGTTGAAGGCGCTATCATAGCACATCCCGGCATTGTTCCCAGGATTCCGCATATGATGTTACCGATACCCTGACCGCGGCACTCTCTGTTTAAGTTGGTAAGCTCGGGAGTCTCAGTCTTTTCGCTTACCACACGTGAGGTGAGCATGGTCTCCACAAGTCCGATAAATGCAACTGACAATGCTACGGGAATAATGGCACCCATACCTTCTCCGGTAAATACGTTGCCGAAGTTTTTGAATACGCCGAAGAAATAGTCTGTCTTAAAGGCAACCTGACCCAGATCGACAATTCTCATAAGTCCTGCATTTTCACCAATGGAACCGAAACCGTGAACACACCATACATAAATGGAAACAGCGATAACGCATATCATGGGTGAGGGGATATATTGTATGAAACCACCCTTCACGGCTTTTTTGATCTTATCAAACAATACTATCAGGCCTATGCCTGCAGCAATTACGATAAGAAGCTCGGTCATATTGGAAAGGTCTTCTCTTAAGATCATCTTTATCTGGGAAATAAGAATAAGAGAGGCCAGTCCGTTTACGAAACCGTGCATAACACAGTCAGGAATAAACTTTATCAGGTTACCGAATTTGACTATACCCAGGATGATCTGGATAATGCCGGCGAACAGTACCGCGGCAAACAGATACTCCTGATGCTGTGCTATAACCTCAGGTCCCCAGCAAAATCTCGCGATCATTCCGGCGCAGATGGTAGCGGTTGCTCCCGCGCATGCCGTGATAACCCCGGGACGTCCCCCGGTGATGGCCAGCGTCACCGTCAGGACGATACATGTGAAAAGCCCAAGATAGGGAGGCACTCCGATGGAGAGCATAAAACCCATTACTTCGGGCAGAAGGCAGAATGTGGCGACTATACCGCCGCCGATATCCTTGCCGATGTTAAAGGTCCAGCTGTACCTTTCTTTTTGTGCGGCAGTCATTGACTTGATATCAACTTTTGCCTGATCAGAATTAGTCATTTTTTTCTCCTTTAGTTAAATAAAAAAATTTAATCCGATCTTATAATGAAGGCGGGGACGTAAAACGTATGTCCCGCCTTATTCCGCATAATAAAAAAATGCAAGCGAAAATGCTCACATGCACAGTTTAATATTTTCTTTATAAATAATCAAGAACTTTTTATCTTTTGGTCGATTTTTTATCCGATTGCAATTTGGATAATGAAATAAATACTAGGGATAACGATGATTATGGTTGCAATAGCCATATATCTTCTGAGCCGTTTCCAGCGGGAGTCAGAGATATCATGGGTTTTAGGGATTTTAAGGATACTTAATATCACAGATGAAGAAAGAAATATAAAGTATGCATTTATCAAAAAAAGATAGGCCGCACCGGAAAGCATATGCCAGTTCCCGTTTGCTATGGAATAACCGCAGGTGCAAAGGGGCGGCATAAGGGCGGTGGCTATAGCAACGCCCGGTATGATATTGGTTACTTTGTCCGATCTGGTCTGACCTATGATCCCTGCGATCCCGCCGAATGTTGCAATCAATACATCAAAAAATGAGGGATCTGTTCTTGCGATAAGCTCTGTGGTGGGCTCCTTTACCGGGGATATAAGAAAGAAAATGGTGGAAGCGCCGACGCTTATTACTATCTGCATAGCAAAGCCCAGCAAATGTCTTCTTGCCAGAAAGAGATTGGCTGATTCCACACAAAATGCGGTGGCAAGGATAGTTCCCATAATAGGGGAAATAAGCATAGCGCCAATTATCACCGCTGTAGATCCCGTGTTCAGACCTATAGAAGCTATCATAATGGCACAAAGCATTACCAGCATATTGGTACCTGTGATCCTGCCTCCGGCAAGAAGCCGGTCTTTTATCTCCTCATGTGTAGCCACATCCTCGTGAAGGGAGAAAGTGCGCTTTACAATGTCCCTGAAGGAATCTTTTTCTTCTATATTACTTTCGTTATTGTTATTCTTATCGGGTTCCATAAAGACCTCCGGGGTAAAAATATGTCAGCATTATACATTATATTTGAGAATGTACACAAGGCAGATATGGGGATGGTTCTCAGTCTCCCGGCAGGGAGACTGAGAACCATCCCCGTGTAAAACTAAACCCCGGTCTCTTTTAAAACGTTCCCGGTGTTTCCTGAGCGTAAGTACCGGCTTGACCGTGTAAGCTTACCTTCTGCGACATTGGGCCGGCGTTATGCGGGCCGGGAGCAGAAGGTAAGACTTGCACGGTTGCCGGTACGACCCCTAGTAAAAAAACCGTCAAATTGTACTAAAAAAAATACAATATTTTTCCTTGCCTGAGACATGGCATTAATGTATACTATTGAGGCTGTGACATTGATAGCTGTGAAGCGTGAGGTTGCTTGCAATTGCGTAAGTACATGCCTTTGCAAGGTTTTCCGTGGAGCGAATGTCAGTGAATCCGACGACAAGTCACTGTACGAATCATCTGTAATATAACAGAAATGACACGCTTATTTCGTAGGTATTTTACGAAACGCGTGGGAGTGTGTACAGTCACCGCTTGTCGTACTTACAACAAAAGTGCGAATAGGAGGCGACTTTTTTTATGGCAAATCAGAAAATCAGAATCACATTAAAAGCTTACGATCATCAGCTGATAGACCAGTCAGCAAAGAAGATTATCGAGACTGCTACCAAGACAGGTGCAGAGGTAAGCGGACCGGTACCCCTTCCTACCAAAAAGGAAGTTGTTACCATCCTCAGAGCGGTACATAAGTATAAGGACTCAAGAGAGCAGTTCGAGCAGAGGACTCACAAGAGACTTATCGATGTACTTTCTTCTTCACAGAAGACTGTAGATGCGCTTTCCAAGCTCGATATGCCTGCAGGCGTTGATATCAGTCTCAAGCTGATGAAGTAATACACTATCTATTATGAAAGAAACCGACGGACTTTTTTCTATATTTAATATAATAATATCAAATCATTGTCCGAGTTTTTTTCCTCTTTTAGAAAAACATTTATTTTAAGGAGAAAATCATGAAGAAAGCAATTTTGGCTACCAAAGTAGGTATGACCCAGATCTTCAGCGAAGACGGTACTATTACACCCGTAACTGTACTTCAGGCCGGACCTTGTGTGGTTACACAAGTAAAGACGGTTGAGAACGACGGTTACAGTGCCGTACAGGTTGGCTTTATGGACATCAGGGAAAAGCTGGTGAACAAACCTGTTAAAGGACAGTTTGACAAGGCGGGACTTCCTTATAAGAGATTCATAAGAGAGTTCAAGCTTGACAACGCTGAAGAGTATTCAGTTAAAGACGAGATCACGGTGGATGTATTCGCCGTAGGAGATAAGATCGACGCCACAGCCATTTCCAAAGGAAAAGGTTATCAGGGTGCCATCAAGAGACACGGACAGTCAAGAGGACCTATGGGACACGGTTCCAAGTTCCACAGACACCAGGGTTCCAACGGTATGGCGGCTACACCCAGCCGTGTACCCAAGGGCAAGGGAATGCCCGGTCACATGGGAAGTGTAAAGAGAACTGTTCAGAACCTTGAGATCATTCAGGTTGACACTGAGAACGGTCTTCTTCTTGTAAAAGGTTCCGTTCCCGGACCCAAGAAGACACTTGTAACTATCAAAGAGTCAGTAAAGAGTGCTGATTGATAAAGCGAAGGAAGGAGGATAAAAAATGGCTAACGTATCTGTTTACAATATGGAAGGAGCCCAGGTCGGCTCTCTGGAATTAAGTGATGCGGTGTTTGGAGCAGACATTAAAGAGCAGCTCGTACACCAGGCTGTTGTTACCTACCTCGCTAATCAGCGTCAGGGAACACAGAGTACACTTACACGTTCCGAGGTTTCAGGAGGCGGAAGAAAGCCCTGGAGACAAAAAGGAACCGGTAACGCAAGACAGGGCTCCATCAGAAGTCCCCAGTGGACAGGCGGCGGTATCGTATTCGCCCCCAAGCCCCGTGACTACAGTAAAAAGATGAACAAGAAGGAAAGACGTGCAGCACTTTTCTCAGTTCTTACAGACAAGGTAAATAATGACAATCTTATCGCTCTTGATGCGATGAAGTTTGATGAGATCAAGACAAAGAATTTCGTTCAGGTGTTAAACAACCTTAAGGCTGATGATGCCCTTGTTATTCTCAGTGAAAGCGATAAAAACGTTATCCTTTCAGGACGTAACATACCTGCTGTAAAGGTTATCACCACAGACAGCATCAACACCTACGACGTTCTCAGACATAAGAAGCTGATTGCTACGCAGGACGCTCTTAAGAAGATCGAGGAGGTATATGCGTAATGGCTAATGTTCAGTACTATGATGTAATTTTTAAGCCTGTTATTACGGAGCAGTCCATGAACGACATGGCAGAAAAGATCTACACTTTTTATGTGCATCCGGAAGCGAACAAGGTAATGATAAGAGAAGCCGTTGAGAAGATGTTTGACGGCGTTAAGGTAGCCAAGGTACGTACACTTAACCTCAGCGGAAAGAAAAAGAGAAGAGGTTATATACGCGGGCTTACGGCAAGCAAAAAGAAGGCTATCGTACAGCTTACAGAAGACAGCAAAGACATTGAGCTCTTTGAAGGACTTTAATTATTGATTGATATACGCAGAAAACAATATTGCGTGAAAGGAGAACCCTGATGGGAATTAAGACATATAATCCGTATACGCCTTCAAGAAGGCATATGACAGGATCTGATTTTTCAGAGATCACAAAGAAGACTCCTGAGAAGTCACTTTTAAAACCGCAGAAGAAACACTCCGGTCGAAATAACCAGGGAAAGATCACGGTCAGACATCGCGGAGGCGGCAACAGACAGAAATACAGGATCATTGATTTTCAGAGAAAGAAGGACGGGATCAGTGCAAAGGTTATCGGTATCGAGTACGATCCCAACAGAACATCAAACATTGCACTTATCTGCTACGAGGATGGTACCAAGTCGTACATCCTGGCACCCAAGGGACTTACAGACGGCATGACCGTTATGAGCGGACCCGAGGCTGAGATCAGCGTGGGAAACTGCCTTCCCCTTGAGAACATCCCCGTAGGTACGGAGATCCACAATATTGAGCTTTACCCCGGACGCGGAGGACAGCTTGTCCGTTCTGCCGGACTTTCAGCTCAGCTTATGGCTAAAGAGGGCAAATATGCTACACTTCGTCTTCCTTCGGGAGAGATGAGGATGGTCCTTGCCACATGCCGCGCTACTATCGGCGAGGTCGGCAACGGAGACCACAGCCTTATCAATATCGGTAAGGCGGGACGCAAAAGACACATGGGATTCAGACCTACCGTTCGTGGTTCTGTTATGAACCCTAATGATCATCCCCACGGTGGTGGTGAGGGACGCGCACCTATCGGAAGACCCAGCCCTATGACCCCTTGGGGCAAACCGGCAATGGGACTTAAGACACGTAAGAAGAATAAGAAGTCCAATAAGATGATCATCAGAAGAAGAGACGGAAAAGCAGTTAAATAATATAGGAGGTTAAATACCATGGCTCGTTCACTTAAAAAAGGACCTTTTGCCGATGCCAGCTTACTTAAAAAAGTAGAAGCTATGAACGAATCGGGAAACAAGCAGGTTATTAAGACATGGTCACGTCGTTCCACAATATTCCCCCAGATGGTGGGACATACCATTGCGGTACATGACGGAAGAAAACACGTACCTGTTTACATTACAGAGGATATGGTAGGACACAAGCTCGGTGAGTTTGTTGCTACAAGAACATACAGAGGACACGGAAAAGACGAGAAGAAGTCTAGATAATGTATACGCGAAAGGAGGCATAGATCTACCATGGCAAAGGGACATAGATCACAGATTAAAGCGGAGAGAAATGCTGTTGTAGACTCAAGACCCAGCGCAAAGCTTTCATACGCGAGAGTATCCGTACAGAAGGCATGCTTCGTTCTTGATGCTATCAGAGGCAAGGGTGTGGAAGAGGCTCTGGCTATAGTTTCATACAACCCCAGATATGCATCTTCGCTCATTGAAAAGCTGATTCGTTCAGCTATGGCCAATGCCGAGAACAACAACGGCATGGATATCAACAATTTATACATTGAAGAGTGCTACGCTAACAAAGGGCCCACGATGAAAAGAATCCAGCCCAGAGCACAGGGAAGAGCGTACAGAATAGAAAAACGCACAAGCCATATTACGGTAGTGCTTAACGAAAGATGATCGAAAGGAGAAATAAATGGGACAGAAGGTTAATCCTCACGGTTTAAGAGTCGGCATCATCAAAGATTGGGATTCCAAATGGTATGCTGACAAGAATTTCGCTGACGCTCTTGTGGAAGACTACAACATCAGAAAGTACCTTAAGAAAGAAACATTTTCTGCGGGAGTTTCCAAGATCGAGATAGAGCGTGCGTCAGAGAGATTAAAGATTACGCTTCACACCGGTAAGCCCGGAATGGTTATCGGTCAGGGCGGTAAAAACATCGATGAGCTTAAGAAAAAGGTTGAAAAGCTCACAGAAGCTAAAAAGATAACTATCGACGTTAAAGAGATAAAGAAGGCAGACAGGGATGCCCAGCTTGTGGCTGAGAACATCGCTAAGCAGCTTGAAGAGCGTGTTTCCTTCCGTCGTGCCATGAAATCCTGCATGAGCAGGACCATGAAGAGCGGTGCAAAGGGTATCAAGGCAAGCTGTTCAGGACGTCTGGGCGGCGCAGATATGGCGCGTACCGAGTTCTACAGCGAGGGTACCATTCCTCTTCAGACACTTCGTGCAGATATCGATTACGGATTCGCTGAGGCGGATACAACATACGGAAAAGTCGGTGTTAAGGTTTGGATCTACAACGGCGAGGTACTTCCCGCCAAGACCAGGACACAGGCTGAACCTAAAAATGAAGGGGGCGAGCAGTAATGTTATTACCTAAAAGAGTAAAACACAGGAAACAGTTCCGTGGTTCTATGGCAGGTAAGGCTACACGTGGTAACAAGGTTACCAACGGAGACTTCGGTCTTATGGCTGTTGAACCCTGCTGGATAAGATCCAATCAGATTGAGGCTGCCCGTATCGCCATGACACGTTACATCAAGCGTGGCGGTGATGTATACATTAAGATTTTCCCTGACAAGCCCGTTACCGGAAAGCCTATCGGCGTGCGTATGGGTAAAGGAAAAGGTAATGTTGAGTATTGGGCTGCTGTTGTTAAGACAGGACGCGTGATGTTTGAGATCGGCGGCGTCACTGAAGATGTTGCAAGAGAAGCTTTAAGGCTTGCGATGCACAAGTTACCCTGCAAGTGTAAGATAGTTGCCCGTGAGGGAGTTGAGAACGAAGACCTTGAAGCAAAGGCTAAGGCAAGAGCCCAGGCAAAGGCTATGAAGCGTATGAAGGCTACGGCTGCTGCTCCGGCTGAGACTGCTGAGGCAGAGGCTGCTCCCGCAGGCACTGAGAACGAAGGCGGTGATAACAGTGAAAATTGATACATATTTGGAAGATTTAAGAAAAAAGACGGCAGAAGAGCTGTCAACGGAATTAGTAGCTGCTAAAAAGGAACTTTTCAACTTGAGATTCCAAAATGCGACCAATCAGCTTGAGAACACCGGAAGGATCAAGACGGTAAAGAGAAATATCGCAAGGATCCAGACGGTCATCGTTGAGAAAAAGGCTGAAGGCTGAAGAGCTTTATGAAAGGAGACAAAGACGTGGAAAGAAATTTAAGAAAAACACGTACGGGCAGAGTGGTATCCGATAAGATGGACAAGACCATTGTTGTGGCCGTAGAAGATAATGTAAAACATCCGTTATACAACAAGATCGTCAAAAGAACCTACAAGCTTAAAGCTCATGACGAGGAGAATTCCTGTCAGGTTGGAGATGTTGTAAAGGTAATGGAGACCAGACCGCTTTCAAAGGATAAAAGATGGCGTTTGGTTGAGGTAATCAGCAAAGCTCAGTAATATGATCAGAAACTTATGAAAGGGGTTAATCATGATACAGCAGGAAAGCAGAATGAAGGTTGCCGATAATACAGGCGCCAAAGAAATACTTTGCATTCGTGTTATGGGCGGTTCACGCAGAAGATATGCCGGGATCGGCGATATCGTAGTTGCTACTGTCAAAGAAGCAACACCAGGCGGCGTTGTTAAAAAGGGTGACGTTGTTAAAGCGGTTATCGTACGTACCGTAAACAAGACCCGCAGACAGGACGGCTCATATATAAGATTTGATGAGAACGCGGCAGTTATCATAAAAGATGACAAGACTCCGGTAGGAACCCGTATTTTTGGACCGGTAGCCAGAGAATTAAGAAACGGACACTTTATGAAGATCGTTTCACTGGCTCCGGAGGTATTATAAGGAGGTGTCGTAAGTGTCAGCGTTAAAGATAAAGAAAGGTGATACCGTTAAGGTTATCGCCGGTAAAGATAAGGGTAAGGAAGGAAAGGTGCTGCTTGTTGATGCCAAGGGCTCAAGAGTTCTTGTAGAGGGTCTGAACATCGTAAAGAGACATTCCAAGCCTTCCACCGCAAACCAGAAGGGCGGGATCATTTCCAAGGAAGCGCCTATTCATATTTCAAACGTAGCACTCGTGGTAAACGGTGAGACTACAAAGGTCGGCTTTGAGACAAAAGACGGCAAAAAGGTACGTATTGCCAAAAAGAC
Source organism: uncultured Lachnospiraceae bacterium (assembly GCA_902764045.1). GTDB lineage: Bacteria > Bacillota > Clostridia > Lachnospirales > Lachnospiraceae > UBA4285. The sequence continues at coordinate 3,368 of CACWUI010000013.1, read as the reverse complement.
CGGCGAAGAGATCAAATAATCAGGGAAGGAGGTTAAAAAACATTGAGCAGATTAAGAGAGTTATATGACAATGAGATAACTAAACAGATGACGGAAAAGTTCGGATATAAGAATCATCTTATGGTTCCCAAGCTTGACAAGATCGTTATCAACATGGCTATCGGCGAAGCAAAAGAAAATTCCAAGATTCTTGACACTGCAATGGAAGAGCTTGCAACCATTACCGGTCAGAAGCCCGTTCTTACAAGAGCAAAGAATTCAATAGCCAACTTCAAACTCAGAGAAGGAATGCCCATCGGATGCAAGGTTACACTTCGTGGTGAGAAAATGTACAATTTCCTTGACAGACTTGTTAACCTCGCACTTCCTCGAGTTCGTGACTTCAGAGGTGTGAATCCCGATTCATTCGACGGAAGAGGAAATTATGCAATGGGTATCAAAGAACAGCTTATTTTCCCTGAGATCGAATATGACAAGATCGATAAGGTCAGAGGTATGGACGTTATCATCACAACTACGGCAAAGACAGATGAAGAGGCACGTGAATTACTCAGATTATTCAATATGCCTTTTAAGAAATAATGGAGGATATTTATGGCTAAGACTTCAATGAAAGTGAAGCAGCAAAGAAAGCAGAAGTTCTCTACCAGAGAGTATACACGATGCAGGATTTGCGGCAGACCTCACGGTTATTTGAGAAAATACGGAATCTGCAGAATATGCTTCCGTGAGTTGGCGTATAAAGGACAGATACCGGGTGTTAAAAAGTCATCCTGGTAAGACAGATATTGTAATTTTTAAAGGAGGAAAAGCGAGAATGACAGATTCAATCGCAGATATGCTTACAAGAATCCGTAATGCGAACATCGCTAAGCATGATACCGTTGATATACCTGCGTCAAGAATGAAAATTTCTATCGCGGAGATTCTTCTTAATGAAGGATACATTCGTTCCTATGATGTAGTTGAGGATGGCAATTTTAAGACGATCCATATCGAATTAAAATACGGCGCCGGAAAGAGTGAGAGGATCATTTCCGGACTCAAGAGAGTTTCCAAACCGGGACTTCGCGTCTATGCCGGCAAGGAAGACCTTCCTAAGGTTCTCGGAGGACTGGGCATCGCCATCATTTCGACTAATCAGGGCGTTATTACAGATAAAGAAGCAAGAAAGCTTAATGTAGGCGGAGAAGTACTCGCGTTCATTTGGTGATTTTTCAGATTATATTTAGGAGGTAAAAAGGCATGTCACGTATAGGAATAAAGCCTGTTACCATTCCTGCGGGAGTTACCGTGACGGTTGACGATAATAATAATGTGACCGTTAAGGGTCCTAAAGGCACACTGGAAAAGCAGATGCCGGCGGGTATGGATATAAAGGTAGAGGGCGAGACAGTTACTGTTTCAAGACCCAATGATTTAAAGAAGATGAAGTCCTTCCATGGTCTTACACGTACACTTATCAGTAACATGGTTACCGGAGTTACTGAGGGCTTTGAGAAAAAGCTTGAGATAAACGGTGTCGGTTACCGTGCTCAGAAAAAGGGAAAGACACTTGTGCTGAACCTTGGCTATTCAAATCCCGTAGAGATGAACGATCCCGAGGGCATCGAGGTTGATGTTGACGGACAGAATATCCTTATCGTAAAAGGAATTGACAAGCAGAAGGTAGGACAGTACGCAGCCGAGATCCGTACAAAGAGACCCCCTGAACCTTATAAGGGCAAGGGTATCAAGTATGAGGATGAGGTTATCAAGCGTAAGGTAGGAAAGACCGCTAAGAAATAATGAAAGGAGCAGATACTGATGGTTACTAAGAAATCAAGAACCGAGGTTCGTAAAAACAAGCATCTCAGAGTTCGAAACCGTTTAAGCGGAACAGCTGAAAAACCGCGTCTTGCAGTATTCAGAAGTAACAGCCATATGTACGCTCAGATTATTGACGATACGGTTGGGAATACTTTGGTTTCGGCAAGTACGATGGACAAGGAAGTTAAGAGCACATGCGGCAGAACTGATAATGTTGAAGCTGCAGCTCAGGTAGGAAGCTTTATTGCAAAAAGAGCTTTGGATAAGGGCATCAAGACTGTTGTATTTGACAGAGGAGGTTTCCTTTATGCCGGCAAGGTGAAGGCGCTTGCTGAAGCGGCGCGCGAGGCCGGACTTGAATTTTAAGCGGAAGGGAGAAGACAATGAGAGACAACAAAGTTGACAACGGTCAGGTTGAGTTCAGTGACAACGTTGTATCTATAAAGAGAGTTACAAAGGTTGTTAAGGGTGGACGTAATATGCGTTTTGCAGCGCTTGTGGTTGTTGGTGATAATAACGGTCATGTTGGCGCAGGCGTTGGTAAGGCGGCTGAGATCCCTGAAGCTATTCGTAAGGGTAAGGAAGACGCCATGAAACACATGATTGAGATTGCCATGGACGAGAACGGATCCGTACCTCACGATTTCACCGGCAAATTCTGCGGAGCTAATGTTTTACTTAAGAGAGCTCCCGAAGGTACCGGTATCATCGCAGGCGGTCCCGCACGTGCTTTACTTGAGCTTGCGGGTATCAGAAACATCCGTACAAAGTCACTTGGTTCCAACAACAAGCAGAATGTTGTATTTGCCACACTTGACGGTCTTAAATCAATGAAGACTCCGGAAGAGTTTGCAAGACTCCGCGGAAAGTCAGTTGAAGAGATAAAGGGCTAATTTAAAGGAGGCAAAGCGACATGGCAGATAAAAAGATTAAAGTTACTTTGGTCAAATCACCTATCGGCGCAAAACCCAAGCACAGAAAGACAGCAGAGGCTATGGGACTTACAAAGCTTCACAAGACTGTTGAGCTTCCTGACAATCAGGCGGTAAGGGGTCAGATAGCGCAGATCGGTTATTTACTTAAAGTTGAGGAATAAAAATTAATAAAAGGAGGTGCCACAATGGATTTATCAAGCTTAAAACCGAATGACGGCGCTGTTAAGAACAATTTCAGAGTCGGCAGAGGCCACGGTTCAGGCAACGGCAAGACATCCGGAAAAGGCCAGAAGGGTCAGAAGTCACGTTCAGGCGGATCACCAAGACCGGGCTTTGAAGGTGGACAGATGCCTTTATACAGAAGAATCCCCAAGAGAGGATTCACAAACTATAATCATCTTGAGATCATCGGTGTAAATGTTTCCGCGCTTGATGCGTTTGATAACGGCACTGAAGTTACTGTTGAAGAGCTTATAAATGCAGGTATTGATTCTTTCAAGATAGAAGGAAGAATGAAAAAACCTGAGTACAGCGCAGGTGTCACAGCTCTATACAGGAAATATATTGATAGATACTATGATGATCCTAATGGAGATTTCACGGTTTCAAAAGAAGATATTGAAA